>JACCTS010000337.1 GCA_013812245.1 Rubrobacter sp. | reverse complement strand
ACGATGAAGGTGCTAAGATCCACGAGAGCGGAACCTCCTTCTAGCTTCGGTAGGATTGGAGGCCACCGAGCGTAGGGAGGTTCCGCGCTTTATTCAACCGTTCGGAGAAACCTGCACACGGGGTTAGCTAATCCAGCAGGTCGCGCAGGGAGGCGGCGTGGGGGCTGCTCTTTATCTTCGCCAGTGCGGTGAGTTGTATCTGGCGGATGCGCTCGCGGGTAACATCGAAGCGTTCGCCGACCTCTTCGAGGGTCTTGGGCTGTCCGCCGGTGAGGCCGAAACGGTACTCCAGGACCATCCGCTCGCGTTCGGGGAGGCTGCCCAGGGCCTCCTGCATCCTTGACTTCAGGAGCGAAGACTTCGCCAGATCGTGTGGGGTCTCTGACTCCTCGTCGGCGATGAAGTCCCCGAGTTCAGAGGAGTGATCCTCGCCGACAGGGGTCTCCAGGGAGATGGAGCGGCGGGAGACGCGCTTGATGCGCACGATCTCCTCGACCTCGATCTCCATGATACGGGCGACCTCATCGTCCGAGGGGTCGCGGTTCAGGTCGGCGGCCAGGGTGCGCTGCACCCGGTAGTACTTGTTGATCTTCTCGACCATGTGAACAGGAACCCGGATGGTGCGGCCCTTGTCCGCTATGGCGCGGGTGACGGCCTGCCGGATCCACCACGTCGCGTAGGTAGAGAACTTGAAGCCCTTGCGGTAGTTGAACTTCTCCACCGCCCGCATCAGGCCGATGTTGCCTTCCTGGATCAGGTCAAGAAGCGAGACGCCCCGGCCCGCGTACTTTTTGGCGATAGAGACCACGAGCCGCAGGTTGGCCCGCGTAAGGTGCGCCTTCGCCCGGCGGTCGCCGCGCTCGATGCGGCGGGCCAGGTAGACCTCCTGCGCCTTGGTGAGGAGCGGGGTCTTGCCGATCTCATCCAGGTACATCTGGACGGCGTCGCCCGTGTAGCGGGTTCGGAGATCGCTTTCGAGAACCTCCTCCACGAGCCGCGCATCCTCCTCTTCGGTGACGGTGTCCGTGAGGAACTCGGCGTCCACGACCTCGACACCGTGTTCGCGGAGAAGGCCGTAGACTTGTTGGATCTCGTCAGTGGAGAGGTCCACTTCCTGGAGGAGGCCGAGAACCTCGCTGGACTCCAGGGTGCCGCTCTCCTGCCCGGCCTCGAAGAGTTCCTGTATCTCTTCTATGTCCCTCAGATCACGCTGGGGTTGCAAACTCTCCCCTTGGTCTCCTAGACTGTAACCGAAACCCTTCTGTTGCCTGCACGTAATATATCTAAAAAAGGCCAAAGATCAATTTAACGAATGCTTTCGAGCAAGGGAGGATGCGCCATGATGGGTCTCAGGAACCTGTACAAGGTCTTCAACGAATCCCGGAAGGCCGCCCGGAAGCGCGCGGCCCTGGCCGTGACCGGCGACTCGCCTAGAGCCTCCGAGCTGGCGGCTCTTCTGGGGGCGCAGCGCGGTTCCAGGGGCGCGGAGATCGTCCTGTACGTGCCCGAGAGCGGGAGGCTGACGCTCTCCGGCAAGGCCGTGGAAGACCCGGACGACCTGGAACTCTCGGTCGTGAGCGAGGACGCCGTTCGGCGCGAGCTTGCGCCACGCATCGTGCGGGCGCTTGAGGACGAGTACCTGATCCAACTCGGACGCGGATACTCCGTCTTCCGGCGGGCGGTGTGTGAGGAGGTCATCCACAAGAACGCCCGTGAGAACGCGGTGATAGGGGCGCTCCCGATCCCCGGCGCGGACATGCCGGTGATGACGGCCAACCAGGGCCGGATGGTCCTGAGCATCGCCGCCGTCTACGGCGAGGACCTCTCCCTGGAACGGGCCCGCGAGCTGCTCGGGGTGCTGGCCGCTGGCTTCGGACTGCGCGCCTTCAGCCGGCAGGTGGTCAAGCTCGTCCCGTTCGGGGGATGGGCCGCGGCGGCGGCCATCGGGTACGCGGGCACCATAACGATGGGCCGGGCCACCGTGCTCTACTTCGAGCGCGGCGGACAGCACGTTGGGGAGAAGGAGATGGCCCAGATACAGGCCCGCGCCGCCGAGGAGGCGAAGGTCTTCGTCTCGCGGTTCCGGCGCAGGTAAGCGCCGGCTGGGCCGCTTCCAACATAATGCCCGGCATGTTCTCCCAGCTACGGCGGACGTTCGTGCGATTCCGGGGGCTCGTGGCACGGGCTTTTCTGGTCCTCACGGCGGTGCAGGCATTGCTCGTGGGTTTGCTCGTGGCGATGGCCCAGCTTCGCAAGCGGCGCGAGGGGCCGCACGGGGGATTTCCCTGGGAGGATCAGCCCAAAGTCGGCCTCGAAGGCGGGGCCAGGCTCAAGCTGTATCCATACGGCGTCCGGCTCTACGAGGCGATGCTGGAGGAGATCGAGAACGCCACGGAGTGCATCTACGTCGGGACGTTTATCTGGAAGGGCGACGAGGTGGGGCGAAGATTCGTGGACGCTTTGGCGAAGAAGGCCCGCGAGGGCGTGCGAGTTTGCGTGATCTTCGACGGGCTGGCAAACGTGTTCGTGTCTTCGGACTTCAAGGACTTCCCAGAGGAGATCCACACGCTTCACTTCCGCCCAATCTGGGGCCCGAGGAAGCTCGTCAACCCTCGCAACCTGTTCCGGTATCACCGTCATATCATGAGCGTGGACGGTCGGGTTGGCTTCGTCGGCGGATACAACATCGGGTCGCTCTTCGCCGATGGCTGGCGCGATACCCAGATCCGCGTCGAAGGCCCCGATGCCCGCGAGGTGGAGAACGACCTCGTGGATTTCTGGAACGATCACCGCACCCCGGAGCTGCCCGTGCTGGAAGTCGCCAGAGACCGCTCCTGGGACTCGACCACGGTGCTTCACCGCAACGATCCCTACATGAGGATGTTCCCGATCCGGGCTATGTATCTGGAGGCCATAGACCGCGCCAGCAAGCACATCTACCTCACCCACGCCTACTTCATACCCGACCGGGCGATGCGCGCGGGGCTCATCGACGCGGTCCGGCGGGGCGTTGACGTGCAGATCCTCGTGCCCGAGGAGTCCAACCACGTGACCGCCGACTGGCTCGCCCGGCGTTACTTCTGGGAACTGCTAGTGGCCAGCGTAAGGATTTTCCTATACAAGCACATCATGATCCACTCCAAGACCGCCACCATAGATGGCGTCTGGTCTACTGTCGGGACGGCCAACATAGACCGCTATAGCATGCTCGGCAACTACGAGACCAACCTCGAGGTCTACAGCGAACCCCTTGCCGCCCAGATGGAGCGGATGTTCGAGCTAGACAAGACCAACGCCAGGGAGATCACACTCCAGGAGTGGGAGAATCGTCCGCTGCCCGCCAAGATCGTCGAGCGGGTACTCGCCTCTTTGAGCCCGCTCGTCTGAACGCCGGGAGCGCTCACGACGGATATCAGACCATCGTATCCGAGGATGACGGGCTGGTTTCGCGGACGTTTCGATTGTCTAGGAGAAGAAGGCGATGAGATCCCCGCTATAGACGCCCACGAACGCGGCGGCAATGGCGATGCTGACTACCGCCGACAGCGCGACGGGCACGAGCCGGCGGAGACGCCACGTTGCGACCCAGCACAGAAGGACGACGCCGGCGAATATTTCGCCCCACCAGTACGGTGGATAGGTGGTGTCCGCGATGAATAGGAGTCCGTAGGCGCCTTCGCCGATGAGCACCCCGCTCACCCCTCCCACTCCGAGCGCGGTCAGGGGTGCGGGGCCGGACCTCACCCAGCGGGCGCCGAGACCGAGGAAGGGGCCGACCAGCACGGCGGCGAGCCCCCAGAACGTGATCAACGCCGACGATGGTGGGTACCCTCGAACTTCCGCTCCGAGGACGTAGCCCCCGAGCAGCGCGGCGAGGGCCAGGGCTCCGCACGCCGCCGCAGTTCTGGGGCTGGCGGCCAGGAGCGCGAGCAGGAACGCCATCAGCGACCAGGAACCGCTGGAGTTGGCCAGAGAGTTCATCTCTTCCGGCAGCCATTCCTGCCCGTACGCGGTCAGGACACCGACCAGCAGGCCAAGAAACCCGACCAGTATTGCCAGGGCAGCGGGATTACGCACCACAGGGAAGCCCCGGTGACCTTGCCGATGATCCATCATGAACGGCAGTGTAGCAGGCCCCCTGATCCCAGCCAGATCACGACCGGTCCGCCTGTATAATGCGCTTCGAGGATTCTTTACCGATTTTTCGGGGATGAAGGGAAAGTTTATTTGGCGCGCTGGCTGTTCCACGAGCCGGATAGGGATGCCGTGTCGGGGCTTGCCCGGGCGGTAGGGGTCGACGATCTCTGCGCCCGCGTGCTCGTCAACCGGGGCGTCACGCCCGAAGACGCGCCGGGCTTCCTCGCGCCGTCTCTGAAAACCATTGGGGCGCCGGAGGAGGAGCCGTGGCGCGTGGCCGCCCGCCGGGTGGCGAAGGCTATAGAGAACAAAGAGCGTATCGGGGTTTTCGGAGATTACGATGCCGACGGCATCACTTCAGCGGCGGTCCTCTATCTCGCGCTCTCTCACTACACGGACAACCTGACCGTCAAATTGCCGACACGACAGGGCGGGTACAGCCTGCTGGAGCCATACGTGCGGGATCTCTTCGCCGAAGGAGTGGACCTCCTAATCTCCGCCGACTGCGGCATCTCCAACCGGAACGAGGTGGCGCTGGCGAAGGAACTAGGGATGGACGTGATCGTCACCGACCACCACATCCCGCCCGAGAATCCGCCGGAATCCCCCCCGGCGGTCGCCGTCCTCGACCCGAAGCTTTGGGACCCAGACGATCCTCTGGCGGGCGTTGGGGTGGCGTGGAAGTTCGCCTGGGCCGTCGCCCGGGAGCTTGGCGACCCTGACGGCAAGCAGCGCATCGGGCGGCTGCTGGATCTCGTCTCGGTCGGAACGGTCGTGGATATCGCGCCGATGGTCGGGGACAACCGGGCGCTGGCTTCGATGGGATTGCGGCACATCAACCGGTCGCTGGCGGCGGGTGGGGCACGGCCTGGGCTCGCGGCGCTGGTGAAAGTGGCCGGGGTGAGGGGTGAACTGGACGAGGGGGATCTCGGCTGGAAGATCGGGCCTCGCATCAACTCCATCGGGAGGATCAAAGACCCCCGCCCCGCCCTCGACATGCTCCTCACCGACGATCCCAAGAAGGCGCTCCGGATCGCCTGGGAGCTCAACCAGCTAAACTCCGAACGCCAGCGGAGGACCAGGTACGCTGTGGAGCGGGCGCTGCTTGAGGTGGATCTGGATCAGGACTTCAAGGTCGTGGTCACCGACGAGGCCGGCGGGCTCGCCGGGCTGGTCGCCGGGAAGGTGGCCGGAGCCTCGGGCAGGCCCGCGGCGGTGCTCAATCGCCGGGCCGACGGCTCTTACGGCGGGTCCGCGCGGACGGGTGAGACCGACGTGGACCTGTACGGCGCGCTCTTCACCGTGCGGCACCTGATGGGCGAGTGGGGCGGCCACCGCAAGGCCGCCGGGCTCTCCGTAAAGGCCGGGGAGTTCGACGCCTTCGTCGCCGGGATGAACGCGGCGGTGCGGGCGCAGGAAGCGGAGAACCCGGACGTGTTCGCGCCGGCCATCGAGGTGGACGCCGAGGTTCCGCTCGACGTGGTGTCGGATGGGCTGCTGGAGTGGCATGAGCGGCTCGCGCCGTTCGGGAGCGGCAACCATCGCCCGGTCTTCGTAACCAGGGGTTTGAAGGTAGAGGGTTCGCGCCAGATCTGGGAGGGCGTGAACCTGGTGCGGCTCGGCGGGGGCGTGGTCGCCAAGATGGCGGGATCGCCGGATGCCTTGCCGGATGGAGCGTTCGACGCGGCGTACACCGTGAGCCGGAGCGCGTACTCCGGGCGGGCGGAACTAGAGGTTGTTGACTGGAAGCAAGGTTGAAAAAATCGGGGGAGGGGCCGTGAACGCCATCGGGGTCGACGTGGGGGGGACCAAGATCGCGGCCGGCGTGGTCTCGGCCGCGGGCAAAGTTCTTGACGAGGTACGCCACCCGACGCCCCATTCGCCGAAGAAGCTCGTCGAGGCCATCGCCGGGGCCATCGCGGAGGTTGGGGATGGCTACGAGGTGGGCGGTGTGTGCCTGGCTGTGCCGGGGAACATCCTGTCGACAGAGAACCGCGTGATCTTCTCGCCCAACCTGCACGCCATCGAGGGCATCCCGCTCAAAGACGAGCTGGAGCCGAAGATCGGACTCCCCCTTACCATCGAGAACGACGCCAACGCGGCGGCGTGGGGCGAGTTCCGGTTCGGAGCGGGGAGCGATGTGGACCACCTGGTTTTCATCACCGTGGGAACCGGGATCGGTGGCGGTGTCATCACACACGGCATCTTGATGCGGGGCGCGCAGGGGGCTGGCGGGGAGCTCGGGCACACCACGATCCAGGCGACAGGCCCCCGCTGTTCGTGCGGCAACCACGGCTGCCTGGAGGCGATGGCCTCGGGCACCGCGATCCGGCGCCGCGCCCGCGAGGTCGCCATCGAGCGTCCGGGCTCCGCCCTGGACCGTCTGGCCTCCGCCCGCGAAATCCTGGGCGAAGACGTGACCCGGCTTGCCGAAGAAGGCGACGCCGCCGCGCTCTCGGTGCTCCGGGAGGCGGGGACGTGGCTCGGCATCGGGCTCGCGGGGTTCGTGAACATCTTCAACCCCGAGGTCGTTGCCATCGGGGGCGGCGTGGTGGAGGCGGGCGACCTGATCCTGGAGCCCGCCCGGCGGGAGATCCACCTCCGCGCCACCTCTCCGATGCGGGATCTGGCCGAAGTCCGGGTGGCGACCCTCGGACCGAAGTCCGGGGTGCTCGGGGCCGCTGCCCTCGCCCGCGGCGCCGACTCCGGGGAGTACGTGCTGGGAACCCCTTGACGCTCTTCGTCGTCCCGACGCCTATCGGCAACCTGGAGGACATCACCTTGCGCGCCCTCCGGGTCCTGTGCGAGGCGGACCTCATCCTCTGCGAGGACACCCGCCGGACGGGCCAACTGCTCGCCCACTACGAGATAAAGCAGGAACTCCTCGCCTACCACGAGCACAACGAGGCACGCTTGGCCCCCGACCTTGCAGAGAGAGCACGCGAAGAGAGCCTGGCGCTCGTCACCGACGCGGGCACGCCTCTGGTCTCCGATCCCGGCTACCGGCTCGTGCGCGCGTGCATCGAAAATGGGGCGGAGGTCGAGTCGTTGCCAGGACCCTCCGCGCTCACCACCGCGCTCGTCGCTTCGGGGATGCCGACGGACGCCTTCGTGTTCCTCGGTTTCCCGCCGCGCAAGGGACGCGCCCGAACGCAGACGCTGGAACGCATCTCGCGTGAGGGGTCCACGTTCGTCCTCTTCGAGTCCCCGAACCGGCTGGCGAAAACATTGTCCGAGCTTCCCGGCGAGCTTCCGGTTGCGGTGTGCCGGGAGCTCACGAAGCTGCACGAGGAAGTATTCCGTGGGACGGCGGCTGAGGCCCTGGATCACTTCTCCGGCAAAGTCAAGGGCGAGGTCGTGGTCGTGATCCGGGGCGGAACCGTCTCGGAGGCGTTGAGCTTCGATGAAGCCGTAGAGCGGGCAAGGCAATACGTCTCGGAGGGCGAGAGTCCATCGAGGGCGGCGGCAAGGGCGGCACGCGAGTCAGGGTACAAGCGAGGCGAAGTCTATGACCGGATTGTAGAGAATTAGAGAAACGTTCGTTTCAGGATATAGTGATGCTACAGACATTCGCCAGGGTAGGAGGAGGCCGCTGGTATGAATGGTAGATCCAGGCTCGCGAATAGAGGCAACTTCAAGAGAGCGATAAACGTTCTGCTTGTCGTCCTCGCATTCGCTGTCCTTCTTGTGGCACTGTGGTTCGGGCCGGAGTTGCAGGTGAAGCATTTATCGCAGGGCGTGGCGCGTAAGGATGTTCCGGCGCTGGTAAACGAGTATCGCAGGACATGGGCTCAGATCCTCGGCGGGTTCTTCGTTCTCCTGGGCCTCTACTTTACGTGGCGAAGGGTGGAGATCTCCCAAAAGACGTTGGAGACCCAACAGGACCAGCAGGTCACGGAGCGTTTTACCCGCGCTATAGACCAGCTCGGGGCAACTGACAACGACGGTGAGCCAAGGTTGGAGATCCGACTCGGCGGCATCTATGCTCTGGAGCGGATCGCATGGGACTCTCCCGGAAGGGACTACAGTACTGTCGTAGAGGTTTTAACGGCCTACGTGCGGGCGAATGCCCCGTATCCTCCCAAAACGTCTCCCGACACAGGCGCAATACCGAATGAAGCGAGCAAAGAAGAAGGCGGCGAACAAGATAAAGATGCCAAGCAAGAAGCGCAGCACGCTCCAAAAGAACCCTCCGCTGATATTCAGGCGATCCTGGACGTTCTTGGACGACGTGAGGAAGACCGCGTCCCGAAGGAATATCGAGTCCGGCCTAATCTACGTCGAACCAACCTCTACAAAGCCAACCTCTACAAAGCCAACCTCTACAGAGCCAACCTCTACAGAGCCATCCTCAGAGAAGCCGACCTCTACAGAGCCGACCTCTACAGAGCCAACCTCGAAGAAGTCGAAGGGCTCACTCAAGAACAGCTTGAGCAGGCAATCGGAGACACGGCTACCAAATTACCGGAACGCTTCACCCGACCCGCATCGTGGACTGCCAGCACCGATGAGCAGGCGGACGGGGATGAATAGCCGCGTAGCGGGAGTCGGGGTCGAAACATGGCGAAATCCACGACCGGCTGGTGACATCGCGTTGGCTACGTGGCGGGATACTGTCGCCTGATCTCTGACGGCTCTATAATGCCGTGGCTGATGGCTCCAGGGAGAGGGGTAGCGCGGTATGTTAGTAGACTCGCACACGCACCTTTTGCGGTTGGATGTCTCGCCGGAGCAGGCCCTCAAGAACGCAGCGGAGGCCGGGGTCGGGGCCGTGCTGAACGTCGCCACGGAGGTGGAGGACTCACAGCGGGGCGCGGAGCTTGCCGCCGCCCTGCCGAACGTCTACTCGTCGGTGGGGATTCACCCTCACAACGCCGGTAGGTACACGGCGGCTGACCTGGAGGGGCTGGCGGAGTTGTCCGAGTCGCCTGGGGTGGTGGCTCTGGGTGAGGTCGGGCTGGACTATTACCGCAACGACTGGTCTTCGGACATCCAGCGGGCGCTGTTTGAGGATGTGATCTCCCTGGCCAACGACACGCGGTTGCCCCTGATCATCCACTCCCGCGCCGCCTTCGCCGACACGATGGCCTGCTTGGGTAACGCCAGGGTCGCCGTCATCCTCCACTGCTTCGAGGGCGGGGATAGCGAGGTCCGGGAGGTGACGGAGCGCGGCTACTATGTCGGACTCGCCGGGAACATCACGTACAAGAACAGCGAGAC
>JACCTS010000326.1 GCA_013812245.1 Rubrobacter sp. | reverse complement strand
TCCTGAAGGATGCTCTTGACGGCCTCAGGCCGATCCACAAGGCCAAAGACGTGATTCTTGGGATGCCGCTGCAACAAGTGCATGCTGCCCTCCGTTCCCTAACGGTGTCGCCCTGACAACGGGACGGAGACATGAGGATCTAGCTGCGTTGCCCCATGCTCTGGCGTTCCCCGGTCCCCGGTCCCCGGTCGATGTGGGCCGCGGCCGCCTTCTTCGTACCTACGACGCCGCGGACGCGACCCGACTCGTTCATGATCTGATCTAGGCAGTTCGGGCAGACCAACTGGCGGATACGCATCCGCCCCTCCTCATGGACCACCTCTTTGAGGCGCCTCTTGGGCAGCTCTCTGTCGCAGCGCATGCAAGAGGACGTGTCGTCCATGAGGCTCCCTTCGAAGATCGGTTGACTCGCTAGAGTCTCTCACGCAAGAAGGTAGAAGGTCGGAGCTCTTCATCTGCCCTCCCGTCAGCTTTCGGCCAGGCGCTGTCTGAAAACGGGTATCAGGCCACCGGCGAGAACCATCTCGACTTGTCTTCTTGAGAGCCGATGGCGGAGCCCGTACTTCTCGCCCTTGGTCGTGTTCTCCACCTCGATCTCGCCACCGCGCTGCAAGGCCGATCTCAGACCCCTCATCGCCAAAACATCGCCCAGCGCGATGGAGTCGTAGTCGAACTCCTGCATGAACTCAAGAGGAAGGATCCCGAAATTGACGAGATTCTGCCAGTGGATGCGCGCGAAGTTCTTGGCGATGACCACGCGCAGCCCCAGATATCGAGGGGCGATGGCCGCGTGCTCGCGACTCGATCCTTGACCGTAATTACCCCCTCCGACAACGGCGTGCCCCCCCTTTGCCGCACGCGCCCTTTCGGGATAGCTGTCGTCGATCTGTATGTAGGTGAACTCCGAGATCTCCGGGATGTTGCTGCGGTAGGGGAGCACCCGCTGCCCCGCGGGCATGATCTCGTCGGTGGAGATGCCGTCGCCGACCTTCAAGAGAACCTCGATCTCCATGTCATCGGGGAGAGGTTCGAGGTCGGGGAGCGATGAGATGTTGGGGCCTTTGATGAGATCCACACCCTCGCCGGACTCCGGCGGCGCTACGAGCATCTCCTTATTTATCTTCTGTTCGCTAGGTAACTCGAAGACCGGGTAGGTCATGCCATAGATGTCTTCGAGGTCGCGAGGATCGGTAATCTTTCCGGTGAGCGCCGACGCGGCCGCCGTCTCGGGGGAGCACAGGTAGACCAAGTCGTCCTGGACCCCGGAGCGCCCGGGGAAATTGCGGGGCATGGTGCGAAGGCTTATCTGACCGGTAGCCGGTGCTTGGCCCATGCCGATGCAGCCCATGCAACCGGATTGGTGAAGGCGTGCCCCGGAGCGGATGAGAGGGGCCAAGAGACCCATCGAGATGAGCGCCTCGAGTGTCTGCCGCGAGGTGGGATTGACGTCGAATGAGACCCTCGGGTGGGTCTGCTTGCCTTCTACGATCTTCGCAACGATCCCGAAATCCCTTAGACCGGGATTGGCCGAGGAGCCGAGGACGGCCTGATAGAATATCCGCGCCCGCCACCTCGCGTACTGGCACAACGTTGCCGGGGCTCGATGGTTTGGCGATCAACGGTTCGAGCTCGGAAAGATCGATCTCTTCGTCGATGTCGTAGGTCACATCCGGATCTGGGAGGAGCTCGACCCAATCCACTTCGCGTCCCTCGGATGCCAGGAAGCGGCGCACCTCGTCGTCCGAAGGAAAGACGGTTGTCGTTGCGCCGAGCTCGGCCCCCATGTTTGCGATCACATGACGGTCCATGGCAGTCAGGTGTTCGAGGCCTTCGCCGTAGTACTCGATGATGCGCCCCCGTCCCCCATGCACGTCGTGACGGCGGAGCAGCTCGAGGATCACGTCCTTGGCGCTGACCCAGTCGGGCAGTCGCCCGGTCAGCTTCACCCCCCAGATCTCCGGCATGGCCAGATAGAGGGGTTCGCCCGCCATCGCCATGGCGACCTCGAGTCCGCCGACGCCGATCGCGAGCATCCCAAGGGACCCGGCCGCGGGGGTGTGGCTATCGGAGCCCGCAAGTGTCTTTCCCGGAATGCCGAAGCGTTGCATGTGGACCGGATGACTCACTCCGTTCCCAGGTTTCGAGTACCAGATCCCGAAGCGCTGGCACGCGCTGTAAAGGAACACATGGTCATCCGCGTTCCGCTCGTCGGTCTGGAGAAGGTTGTGATCGACATACTGAGCGGAGAGCTCTGTGCGAACGCGGTCGAGCTCCATAGCTTCGAGTTCGAGCATCACCAGGGTCCCCGTCGCGTCCTGAGTCAGGGTCTGGTCGATGAGCAGACCGATCTCAGAGCCAGGGGTCGTCTCGCCGGAGACCAAGTGGTCTTCGATCAGCTTCTGAGCGACGCTCCCACCCATGGAACCTCCTGTTGTCAGCGCGAGCTGCCGTGCATCGCATCTACCAAACCCTGCAGCCTGTCCGAGAGACGTACCGGATAGGGATCCTGCTTTCCCTCCAGCGAGAGTAGCTCTCTCGGAAGTGACGAGATCGCGCGCTTGCACCGCTCTCTCAGTTCGGCGAGCGGCTCCGAGGGGCGGACGGCGTTGCCATCCTCCATGACCTTCTCGAGCAGAGGTCGGCCGCCCGGCACGTCCTCGTCTTCCAGCGTGATCAGGTCGTAGGACTCACCCCCTCGAGAGAAGCGGTAGATCTGCTTTCGCCCCGGTGTCGTTGCCTTGCCGGTCGAGAGCTTGATGCGGGGGCCGCGCTCGTCCTCGACGAGTTTGTAAGCGCCTCCCAGTGAGGGGGCGTCACCGCTGGTGCCAAGCTGCGTTCCGATGCCGAACGCATCGGCCGGAACCCCTGCGTCCAACAACCGCCGGATGTGGAACTCGTCTAGGTCACCCGAGAGCACGATCTGCATGTAATCGAGGCCGGCTTCGTCGAGGATCTTTCGCACCGACCGCGTGAGGCTTGCGAGATCGCCGGAATCGATGCGCACTCCTTTGATCCTCGTGCCCCGAGCTTCGGTCTCCTTCGCCACAATCGCGGCGTTGCGCCCCCCGTCCTCCACGTCGAACGTATCGATGAGAAGGATGGTTCGGTCGCCGAACGCGCGCGCGTACGCTCTGAAGGCGCTTATCTCGCTTTCGAAAGCCATGACGTAGGAATGAGCCATGGTTCCGCTCACGGGGATCCCGTAGAGCTTGCCGGCCAGCACATTGGATGTCGCCGAAGCTCCTGCGATGAACGACGCGCGCGCCGCCTTGAGTCCCGCGTCCGCGCCGTGATCTCGTCGCAACGAATAGTCGACGAACTGACGGTCGCCGCATGCGACGGCCACTCGCGCGGCCTTCGACGCGACCATCGTCTGGAAGGTGATGCAGTTCATGAGGAAGCTCTCGACGATCTGAGCCTCGATGATCGGTGCCGTCACTCTGATGAGGGGCTCGGATGCGAAGACGGTCTCCCCCTCGGGCACAGCCCATATCTTTCCGGTGAAGCTGAGACCCCCGAGGAACGACAGGAACTCGTCGGTGAAGAGCCCGAGCGATCTGAGATAGGAGAGCGAGTCGTCCTCGAACCGGAGGTCCTCGAGGTACCCGAGGGCCTGCTCGAGCCCACACACCACCAAGAAGTTGCGTTGCTCGGGAAGCTCACGGATGGAGAGGTCGAACGTCGCGGGCCCGTTCATCCCGTTCTCGAAATAGCTCGCGGCCATCGTGAGCTCGTATAGATCGGTGAGGAGGGCGACGTTGCGGTCGTCGACCCACTCGTTCACTCGATCACGGCTCCCGCGCGTCGCACCTCTTCAAGAGCGCGCTCGTCATCGCCGGGCTCCCGATTGACCGCGCGGATCCCCTCTGTGAGTACGACAGTGGAGAAGCCCTTTTGGGCGGCATCGATCGCGGTGCCTTTCACGCAGTAGTCGGTTGCCAGTCCCGTGACGACCACTTTTTCGATGCCTCGTGCCCTGAGGATGCTCTCGAGCCGCGTGATCTCTTCGTTCCCGCTCTCAGGGTCCCGGACGGTGAATCCCGAATAGCCGTCCTCGCCTTGCGTCCCCTTGCGGACGATCTCACCGGCGACCTTCAGGTCGGGATGAAGCTCGGCCCCCCAGGTCTCCTTGACGCAGTGGACTGGCCAGATGCCTCCGTCCTTTTCGAAGTGAGGTGTATCGGGTGGATGCCAGTCCTGCGTATACGCGACGAGAGCACCCGCGCTCAGCGCCCTGTCGATCTCGCGATTGACGACGGGGACGACCTCTTCCCCGCCCGGCACGCGCAGATTCCCCTTGGGGTCGGCGAAGTCGTTCTGGACATCGACCACGATGAGGGCGGTACCGGCGTCGTAGTCCACTACGTCACTCCTTCTTTCCGGTCGATACTCCTCTATCGTCTCACCGATGCGGATTGCCCTGGCTGGGGACGCCATGCTTGGGCGAGGCGTCGCCGAGAAGCTCGAAGCCGATCCTCGCGCGCTGCTTTTCGATTCTCCGGTCGCTGAGATCTGCCGGGAAGCCGACTTCTGCGTGCTCAATCTCGAATGTTGCATCTCCGACCGGGGCGAGCGATGGGCAGATCCGCTAAAGCCGTTCTTCTTTCGTGCTCCTCCGGTCGCCGTGGACGTGCTCACGGGGCTGGGAGTTGATTGCGTGAATCTGGCGAACAATCATGCTCTCGACTTCGGCTACGGCGCGCTCCTCGATACCTTCGAGCATCTGCGATCGGCGGGTATCCAGTGGGTAGGCGCGGGCCGCGATGTCGACGCGGCGCGGGCGCCTACCGCGTTGGAGAAGGGCGCTTCACGTTTGGTCGTTCTCGGAGCGAGCGACCATGTGGCTGACTTCGCCGCGGGCCCTGCTCAGCCGGGCATCGCGCTCGCGGAACTCGGAGGCAAGGTATCTCCATGGTTGCTGGCCGCCATAGAGGACCACAGGCACGACCCGGTGCTCGTGTCGCCACACTGGGGTCCGAACATGAACCCAGAACCGCTTCCTCGCATCCGAGCTGCGGCCGACGCACTGGTCGCGGCGGGAGCCGCTCTGGTTGCCGGTCACTCCGCGCATCTCTTCCACGGTGTGAAACCACCGATCCTGTATGACCTCGGGGATTTCGTCGACGACTACGCGGTAGACCCACGATTGCGCAATGACCTGGGACTGCTGTTCCTTGTAACACTGACATCGGGGCGGATCACTCAGATCGAAGCGGTTCCACTGAAGCTCGACTATTGCCACACGCGGCTCGCCGCGGGCGACGACGCCGAATGGATCGGCAGGCGATTCTCGTCTGCATGCGAAAAGCTCGGATCGTCTGTGGAGTCGGACCAGGACAGGTTGATCATCCGGGTGTGATCGAGAGGTCTTGCGCTTATCTTCGCGGTCATGGCTTCGGGACGGTGCGAACGGCTGTCTGAACTGCCGGCGGCGATGAAGGACGCACTGGACGCCGCGCGACGGGGGGTGATGACCACGGTGGATCGGGAGGGCCGGCCACACGCGGTTCCTGTGGTCTTCGCCGTGCACGACCAGGATCTGGTGACACCGATCGATCGCAAGCCGAAGACGGGGAAGACCTTGGGGCGTCTCCGCAACCTCGAGCGCGATCCCCGCGTCGCGTTGCTCGCCGACAGATGGTCCGAGGAATGGACGGAGCTCGCGTGGGTGATGATCCGTGGGCGAGCATCTGTTCAGTCGTCGTCGCGCTCTGTTTCCGAGGTGGAAGCGATCATCGCTCGTTATCCGGAATACCGCGACACCCTCGAGGGCAGCGATGTCATCCGCATCGTTCCCGAGCAGATCTTGTGGTGGTCGTGGGCCTAGGGGCCGGTGGTCAGGAAGAGACCCAGGAGCGTCCCGTAGACCATGCCAGGCAGTAGCGGAACGATCACCGTCAAGGCAACTATGCCGTGGAACCCACCGAACAGCGCGCCGAGCCACCAATTCGCCTCATCCAGAAGTGCGAAAGCCGATGCATAGAAGAGCGTGAAGAACTTCGTTCTTATCTCAGGGAGGTGATCGGATCGGAAGAGGAAGCCGCGTAGTGTGTCGTTCAGTCAGTGGAGGGCCGTCTCAAAACCCACGACGACCGGGACATCCTCTCGACCGGCTTAAGGACTAACCGTTTTTCTTCAGAGAACGAGGGGTCGCACCTCGTAGGCGCACACGTAGGCGCCCGCGACCTTGTGGGTGACGCGGTCGATCTGGGCTTCGGGGAAAGCCTCCTGGAGGAACTCGAGCTCGGTGCTGCAGGCGAGGCCGTACCGGACCGCGACCCCCCAGATCGCGCAGTTCTGCTCCCTGATCAGGTAGGTGCCGTCGGGCCGCCCCTCGAAGTCGGCGAAGTAGCCGTCCTCGTCCAGGATCCTCGCCAGCACGGCAACCTTCTCGTCGAAGGTCTTGCCGGCCAGGCGCTTGCGGGCCGCCTCCACGCGTCGCTGTCGGCGGCGCTCGAAGATGCGGACGAGCAGTTCGGGGTCTTCCTCCTCGAGGTGCTCGAGGAGCTCGTTCGTGAGCTCGTGGTAGGTCTTCGGGAACAGGTCCTCGGCCAAGTCGGTGAGCCGGTAGGCGAACTTGGGTCGCCCGGGGCCGGCGTGAATCTTCCGGTAGGTGACGAGCCCCTCGGCCCGCAGGGGGGTGAGGTGCTGGCGAACGCCGCTCGGCGTGATCCCGATGGCCTCGGCGATCTCCTCGGCCCGGGCTTCCCCGCGTTTCTTGAGGGCGAGGAGCACCTCCCGCGCCGCGGCGCTGACGCTTGCGAGGGTCGGCTCAGCCGCCCCGGAGGGGGCGCTCCACATGTTCACAAGTGTAGACCGTATGCTCCCGGTTTGGAAACTTAAGCAAGAGAGGACTTACTATACTGAGGGATTATGTCACAGTGACGTGGCTGCCACGACAGGAGCCTGACCCATGGAGACCACCGATTCGAACCGTGGCGACCCCACGCGCCTGACACCGCGGCAGAGGCATCCGCCCCTCCTGAACGGCTGCCGGGGATCCAGCACCTCATCGCGGTGGGAAGTTGAAAGGGGGGCGTCGGCAAGTCCACCGTGAGCGTCAATCTCGCGCTCGCGCTGCAACAGCTCGGCGGCCAGATTGGGCTGGTCGACGCCGATGTCTCCGGACCGAGCATCCCCGGCATGCTGGGACT
>JACCTS010000322.1 GCA_013812245.1 Rubrobacter sp. | reverse complement strand
GGCTGAAGCCGGCTCATTTCCTCGTCACCCACGCGCCGGCAGTGGTGGCCACGCCCACCAGGATGGCCGCCTGCACCACGGCGGAGAACACCAGGCTCAGGAGGAAGAGCTGCCATGCCTGATCCGGAGTGATCCGGGTTCCCAGCATCTCCGATAGGGTCTCGGCCATCCTGATGGCGCCGGCCCCCCGCGCTGAGACGAGCGCCCCTGCCGCGGCCCCGACCACGAACACCGGCGCGGCCACCGCCCCGCTCACGAGTCCCGAGAGCGCACCGGGCCTCCCATCCTCGCGTCCCGCGTCCGCCGCAGCGGCCCGCCTTCCAAGCGAGATCCCAACGAAGACGGCCGCCACCATCCCCGCCAGCGGCCCGAGCAGCGACACCAGAAACGCCACCACCCCGCCGAAGACGCCCCACCGCATCCCTACCCGCCCGGCGCTTCCCTTTTCGCTCTGTTCCATCAACGCATTCTAGAACACCTCCGCAACCCCTCATCTTCCGCGATGCACGAACGTTTGCGAGGGAGGCTTCAAGCGACTTTGTGTGATACTCAAAGACCAACACCGGGCGGTTGTTCACAAAGCCAAGAAGGAGTTTAGATGGCGCGGGATGAGATCATCTTTCTGGTCGAGGAATCGCTGGAGGAGGGTTTCGAGGCCAGGGGCCTGGGATACTCGATCTACTCGCAAGCAGAGACCCTGGAAGAACTAAAGACAGAGGTGCGCGATGCGGTTCGATGCCATTTCGATGAAGCGGACTTGCCGCGCATGATCCGGCTCCACATGGTAAAGGATGAGATACTCGCCGTATAAGGCTGCCGAGTAATGTCGGCGGCGAAGAACTGGCAAGATCCCTTGGTAAATACGGCTACCGCACGGTCAGGCAGACCGGCAGCTCCCGCGCCACAAGCCGTTGAAAATAGGTACGTTGAACAGCATACTCAGGGATGTCGCAGATCACCTGGGCATGGATCGCAATTCTCTGATACGAGAGTTGTTCGGATAACCAAACCCGAGATCTTCACCACCATTCTCGCTACGACACCCAGCAGCGACACCAGAAGAGCCACCATCCCACCGAACACGCCCCACCCGCGCCGCCCTTCTCGCCCTGCTCCATGGGTGCATTTTAGACCACGCTCTCAATTACGTCTGGCCCAGCCACATCTCCATTCGCACTGCGCTCTGTTCCGGCTGACTTCAAGGGCTCCGTCCAAATCACGCCGAGAATCAGGATCGTTCAGACCTACTACAGGCGATAGATACACCCTCATTCCAAATATAAGAGTTGGCCACGATCCTGGCGCTTGGTGCATACTAATGACCAGAGCGTTTCATGTTGGGCTCGAGACAATCATGTTCTGGACACAGAATCGAAAGTTGTGTTGAATAAATGCCACAGAAAGGCGACAACGAAGTTCCGTACAAGGTTGCGAACGAGGTCCGAGCCGTTTCGTCTGTAGCTCGCAATACCTTTTGGAACGTTCTCGGCACAGGTCTGCCGTTGTTGCTCGCGCTGCTCGCGTTCCCAATCTTGATCTCTAGCATTGGTAAGGAAAGGTTCGGAGTGCTGGCGATCGCATGGGTGATTTTGGGTTACTTCGGGCTCTTCGACCTCGGGCTTGGACGCGCCACGACTAGGTTTCTAGCCGGAGCTTTCGAGCGTAACCAGGATGTCGAAGCGCGGGCACTATTCTGGACTTCCCTGAGCCTCAATGCGATCTTGGGAGTTGCTGGCGGAATTACGTTCGCGGCCCTCTCCCCGCTCCTAGTTCAAGATGTGCTAACCATTAGCCCGACATTACAAACGGAGGGCTTGAATGCTTTCTATCTGATGGCGCTTACGGTTCCTCTGGTCAATCTTACCTCGGCCGTTCGCGGTGTACTCGAAGCCCGGCACAGATTTGGCCTACTCAATGCCATACAGGTTCCTACGTCTGCGCTGACGTATCTCGCTCCCCTTCTGGTGTTGCCGTTCAGTCTTAGCCTGACGTGGCTGATCGGCGCGTTAGCCGTTTCGCGGCTGATTGGGATTGTCGCCTTCGTGATCGCCGCTCTTGGGTGTTTGGAAAGCCCGTTTGCAGGACCGTTTTTCGCGCGAAAGAAGCTGCGGGAATTATTCTCGTATGGAGGCTGGCTTACCGTTTCCAACGTCATAGGACCGCTCATGGTCTACGCGGACAGGTTCATCATAGGTTCTCTGTCGTCCATGACCGCAGTAACCTATTACTCCACACCGTATGAAGCAGTAACCCGACTGTGGGCGCTCCCTCAGAGCCTCTCCCGGACAGTGTTTCCCATCTTCGCCGCCGATACGGCTAAGCAGCGAGATGCTCGGATCTACAAAAACGCCGTAAAGTACCTTGCCCTAATACTTGCGCCGGTGGTGACCACGATCATCGTCTTCGCGCCTGACCTGCTTCGCCTGTGGCTTGGGGAGGCATTCGTGGAAAACTCCACGCTCGTGCTACAGATCCTGGCCGCCGGGGTGCTG
>JACCTS010000311.1 GCA_013812245.1 Rubrobacter sp. | reverse complement strand
AAAAATGCCCATTTGCAGGTAAAACACACAGGACAAAGGCAAGGACCGGGAGACATCCCAGCTCAACATACTGCAACCGTACCGCAACCCGCGCTAGGCTACGAGGCACCGATCTCGCTGCCCTAATTCTCCTACCCGCACACCCCCGTGAAAAATCCAGCCCCGGTTTCGCGGATGTAAGCATACATCGCTTATCTTCTTGGTAGGTAAGAACGCTTCGGAAGGTCGGCGTCTCCTTGGCTCGGAAAATTCCTCCCTCGTAACGCCTTTCGTAACGCTTGGGAGATGGTAGTGGTGTAGAGTGGGTAGTGGTGTAGAGTGGTGTCGTGACAGAAGTAGCAAGGCAACAGGAGCGAGGAATCGGTAGGATAAGCACCCGCACTGCTACCCGGCTAGCCTGGTCACTGTGGGTGGCGTGCGTGGTGCTCATCGTGCTCGCCCTGTTGCTCGACTTCCTCCATGCAGAGGATATCCTCTCCTACCCCTGGCAAATACGAATTCACAACAGGTCTCTGTATCCTCTGTATGCTGTACTGACAGCCATGTTGTCACTGGTGTACCCGACGATCGGGGCTTTGATCGTCTCGCGCCTTCCCAGAAACCCCATCGGCTGGATCTTCTGTGGCGTGGGATTGCTCTACCAGATTCACCACTTCGCCTTGGCTTACGCCAACTACGCCGTGGCCGATCATTTTGCCTTGGCCTGGGGCGAGTACGCGGCTTGGTTCTCGACGTGGGTAGGGTTCGCGGGATTAATCCTGGCGGGAGTATTCCTGATGCTGCTGTTCCCCGACGGACGTCTACTGTCTCGTCGGTGGAGGGTCGTGATGTGGACGGCGGTTTTGGGGGCCACTTTGGCAGTGCTCGCTGACGGCTTCTATCCGGGACGTTTGGCTACTCACGGTTACGTTGAGAACCCGCTCGGTGTCATGGGGATGATTGGTCAGGGGTTGACAACGTATGGCTCCCTCGGAGCCTCGAAGCTCCTCGCTTCGGCGCTGCTACTGGTGGGCACTGTTGCGGCGCTGTTTTCGCCCGTACTTCGGCTTCGCCGTGCGTCAGGTGATGCACGCCAGCAACTCAAATGGTTCTTGTACGCTGCTGTTCCGGCAGCTGTCTGTCTTTCCGCGTTCCTACTTGAAGTTATGTTCAGCAATTACACGCAAGCCCTGATGTTCAAGACGTTGAACGTATGGTCGTACACTTATTTCTATGCCACTTCTTACACGCCCGCCTTCGCTTTGCTCATCCTCGCGGTCTTCACGTGTATCGCCATCCTGCGCTATAGGCTCTATGACATAGACCTCCTTATAAACCGCACACTCGTCTACGGCTCTTTGAGCGCCTGTGTCATCGGGACCTACATGCTCGCGGTGGTGGGACTCGGAGTCCTCTTTCAGGCGCGCGGCAACCTCGCCGTCTCGCTCGTGGCCACAGCGCTGGTGGCCGCCCTCTTCCAGCCGCTTAGGAGCAGGCTGCAGCGCGGGGTGAATAGGCTGATGTACGGCGAGCGAGACGATCCGTATGCAGTAATCTCGCGCCTGGGCCGGCGCCTGGAAGCTACCCTCGCCCCCGAGAGCGTGCTGCCCACGATCGCCGAGACGATCGCCCAGGCACTTAAGCTGCCCTACGCGGCCATCCTGCTCAAAGAGGGCGAAGGCTTTCGGAGTGCTGCGGCTTACGGGTCGCCTACGGGAGAACCGGAAGCATTGCCGCTCATCTACCATAGGGAGGAAATCGGACGCCTGGTAATAGCTCCCAGGGCCGCTGGAGAGGAGTTCTCCGCTGCTGACCGTAGATTGCTAGAGGATCTCGCTCGACAGGCCGAGGTCGCCGTGCACGCCGTCAGGCTCACCTCCGACCTGCAGCGTTCACGAGAGCGGCTGGTTACCACGCGCGAGGAGGAGCGTAGGCGCCTGAGGCGCGACTTGCACGACGGCATAGGGTCCACACTGACAGGTCTAGCCCTGCAGCTGAATGCAGTGCGTAAGCTGGTCAGGAGCAAGCCAGGGGACGTCGAAGTGACACTCGCTCGCCTCGAGCAGCGAACCGAGGACACCCTAGCCGAAATGAGGCGACTCATCTATGGGCTGCGTCCGCCCGCCTTGGACGACTTGGGGCTAATTCCGTCCATCCGCCAGCAGGCACAAAGCCAGGGAATGATTGACATCTCCATAAGCACCAAGACGGAAGAACGCCGGGGGAACAAAACGCGTTTCTCGATGGGGGCCCCGGAGGAGCTGCCGCCGCTCCCGGCCGCCGTGGAGGTGGCCTGCTACCGTATCGTCCAGGAGGCCATAACCAACGTCGCCCGCCATGCCCACGCGAGGACCTGCCACGTCTGTATCTTGGTTGATCGAGGAGCGAGTGTGCTGGAGATGGAGATCACAGACGACGGTGTGGGGATGCCTAAGGACCGTGTCGCCGGGGTAGGACACTCCTCCATGCGCGAGCGAGCGGAGGAGCTAGGCGGGACCTTAGCTGTCGAACCTGCCCCAGAAGGTGGGACGCGCGTGCTTGCGCGCCTGCGATTACCCGTCTCGGAACAGCACCCCGAGGGAGCGACCTTGTCGTGGAGAACACCATCCGCATCGTCGTAGCCGACGACCATGCCGTGGTTCGGGAAGGTCTGCGCGCCGTGCTCGGCTCGGAGCCCGACATGGAGGTCGTTGGCGAGGCAGCCACTGGGAAGGAAGTAGTCGAGCGGGCCGCCGAGCTTAGACCGGATGTCATCCTCATGGACATACAGATGCCGCGGATAAACGGTATAGAGGCAACCCGCCGAATCCTCGAGGCCAACCCTGAGGTAGGAGTCGTGGTGCTCACCATGTTCGAGGACGACGATTCGGTGTTCTCAGCCATGCGCGCCGGTGCCCGCGGTTACGTGCTAAAGGGGGCGCCACCTTCCGAGATCCTGAAGGTGTTGCGCGCAGTGGCGGCAGGCGAAGCCCACTTCGGGCCTGAGATCGCCAAACGCCTCATGGACTTCTTCTCCGCGCCCAAACCGGCTTCTCCCGAGGAGGCCTTCCCCGAGCTAACCACCCGCGAGGTCGAGATACTGGACCTCATAGCCCGGGGCCACAGCAACGCGAAAATCGCCGCACGGCTGTTTGTCAGCTCCAAGACCGTGGGCAACCACGTCTCCCACATCTTCACCAAGCTGCAGGTCGCCGACCGTACACACGCCGTCATCCGGGCCCGCGAGGCAGGATTGGGTAGAGAGGACACCTAGAGACACCCTCGTTCTGGCCGGACGGCCGGAGAATAGAGTCGGTTCTCCTCTTCGGAAACTCCTAGTAAGAGTGCCTTGGACCGAGGAAGATCACGCCGTTAGGAGCTTCGCCTCACGACGCGGAGCGCCACACACGGCGTTGACCTGGACAAGCCGAAGGAGGCTGCGGCGTAGGGGCCAGTCCCTACAAGATTTCCCGACCAAAATGGGGGCAAGCCCCCATGACTTTGGGACACCGCTCCCCGTATAGTGCTCTGTGCACACAACCAGAGAACGCACACACGAAAGGAGGTATACGCGTTCAGACGGTTCGTGCGTGCGCTCGAGCGTGTCCACGCAGGGAGCCCCATGCCGAGATAGCGACCAAGCAAAGGGCTAGAGAAAAGGAGTGGTATTGAAAAGAAGGTTAGGTGTATTGTTGGCGACGATGGTGACCGGCCTGGTCTTAGCCGTCGTCGCCTCCGCGTCGGCCCAGCCGGTCACGCAAACGACTGTGATCAAGCATTTTACGGAGACCTTCACCACCGATCCGGCGTCCGGCGACGACTTTCTCGCTTGTGGAGGCGAACCGTACACGATTACGGTCAACGCGAAAATAGTGTCGCACGTCACCGCCGCAGGGATCGACGAGAACGGCGACTTGATCCCACCATGGCACACCAACGCCTTGCTACTCGGGCAGTTCGTAGCCGTCCCAGCCGACGGGACCGGACCGACCTACGCCGGGCACTTCAAGGAGGGCCTGGAGCACTGGAACATGAACAAGAAGAATGAGACCTTCACGAATCACTTTTTGGTCATAGCGAAGGGTTCGGACGGTTCGAGGTTGCACCAAAATCTGCTGTTCCGCTATAGCTTCAACGCCAACGGCGAGATGAACTTTGTCGGAAGGTCCCGGGACTGCGCATTCTAGGATAGTAGCGGCCACCGGATGGGAACGCCGCGAACCGCGCCAGGAGGGTCGGCTAGTTTGCCCGGCCCTCCTTTTCAGCCTGTACACCCGAGCGCGTGGAAGGCGCATTTTCGGAAGATTGCTGAAAGTGTTCCAGAATAGTCCGTGTTGATGGTGTCCTCCGACTCGCCGCCTGCTAGTGTGAACTCAAACGCCTGCTGTGGAAACGCACGGATGCGGAGGTTTGGCGATGAAGCCCTCCCTTACGTTTGGGGTGTTGGTGGTTCTTATCGCTCTGACACTGAGCGCCTGCGGTGGGGGTGCCACTGGAGGAGTCGAGCACCAACAAGCCAAGGGACGCCCCTTGCCCAAGTTCGATCAAGCTACTCTGCCCGCGGGTCGATACCACACCACGGAGTTCGAGCCTTCCTTCTCGTTCCGCATCAAGGGAGACGACTGGAGGTTCGAAGGCCCCTCGGGGACACTCGGCGACCCCGAGCACCCCGACTATCTGTTCTTTGAGAAAGTGCCGGAGGCGGAGATCGCCTTCTTCAACCTCCGCAGGGTGAAGGGAGTCTACGAGCCGCGCGGACCGGCGGGAGATATAGAGCCGGTGTCAGCCCCCGACGAGGTGGTCGGATGGTTCCAGCACCACCCGTACCTGAAGACCTCCGAACCCAAACCGGCCACCGTAGGGGGAGTCAAAGGCGTACAGTTCGACGTGGTTCTTGCGAATCTGCCGAAGAACCACGAGGGAGTATGCGGCAATACAACACACTGCCTAGACATCTTCGCGCTCAGCACCGGGGGCTCTTCGGAGATCTACTATCTAAAAAAGGACCACTACATCGTTCTGGAGAATGCGAAGGGCGTACCGGTGGTCATCTACTACACCAACTTGAAGGATGAATTCGACGAGTTCGTTCCCGTGGCCGAGAAGGTACTACAGAGCGTCGAGTGGACAGGCACCTGAGCT
>JACCTS010000273.1 GCA_013812245.1 Rubrobacter sp. | reverse complement strand
GGCCGATCTTGCGCCGCCCGTCACCCCCGTTGAAGTACGTTCGTACCCTGGCCTTGAGGTTCTTGGCCTTGCCCACGTAGAGCACGGTGTCATGCTTGTCCACAAAGTAGTAGACGCCGGGTGTTGTCGGGATGGCGTCAGCCAGGTGCTGTTTCTGCGGCTTGACCTTCCCGCGGGCGCCGCTCCGGAGCGCGGCCGCCTCCCCCACGCTCCTCACCCCGGCGGAGCGCAAGAGCCTGAGCAGCTTCACGAAAACCTCGGCGGTCGCCGCCGCGTCGGAGAGCGCGCGGTGGTTCGGTGCCTGCCGAATCCCAAAGTGGGTAGCGAGCGAGGCGAGCCGGTAGCGTGGCAGCCCCGGCACCAGGGATCGGGCGAGCTTCAACGTGGCGAGGACCGGGTTGGGGAGTGGGTCGAGCTCGCACTCATCCCTGGCGGCCGACACGAACGAGCAGTCGAACGAGACGTTGTGCCCGACGAGGACCGTTCCTTCCACGAACTCCTCGAAGCGGGGCATGACCTCGGAGGCGAGCGGCGCGTCGGCGACCATCCTGTCCGTAATACCCGTGAGGCGCACCACGAACGGCTCTATGGGCCGTTCCGGGTTGATGAGCGTGGAGAACCGGTCCACGACCACCCCGCCCATCACCTTGACGGCCCCGATCTCCGTGATACCACCCTTGCCGGCGGAAGACCCCGTGGTCTCAAGGTCGAATACCACGTAGGGAGCGTCCTCCAATATCAGCGAGGCCGCATCTACCGTTCTCAAGTCATCGCCGTCCCACACGAAGCGGGGATCCTCGCCGACGAGCCTCTCGACGCGGGCGCGGGCGTCACCGTTCAGGTGGGAAAGGGAGAGCAGTTCGGTGGCGATAAGTTCGGGGCTCGCGGGCCCGCGATCTCGTACGAAGCCGTAGAGGCTAGGAGACACGGACCTCCATCCTCGCGGCCCCGGCATCCCTCGACGCCTCGGCGATGGTCCGGGCCTGCGCCTCCCTGATGCCGGGGATGCCCACGAGGTTCTCGTAGCTGTACTCGTCGTCCAGAAGGCCGCTGGCCAACACCCTGGCCCTGGTCTTCATTCCTATGCCGGGCATCCGGGTGGTGTGGAAGATCTTGCCGCGCTGGATGCGGAGATCCCCAACCCCCGCGAGCCGCTCGCCATCCACCAGAACGCGCTTGAGGGTCTCGGCGAAGAGCTCGACCTGCTCGGGGTAGTAGATGCCGCGGCCCATGAGCGCAGGGGTCATCGGGAGCGGGTGCAGGAGGTTCGCGTTGCGGACCGTCGTATGCCCAGGCGGCTCGTTGCTGCCCAGCGGGTCGGGGTCCCCAAGGCGCCGGGCCCGCGAGGCGTGATCCCAGACCTGCTCCTCGAGGCCATCGTCGAGGTCCAGCTCCGTCTGCACCGGGGCGCCGCGGAAACGATCGTTGCGGTTGGCCGCATGCAGGAACACACGTCCGCTCTGCTCGTTCTCGTAGAACGAGACTACGGCATGGGCGCGCTTCTCGCCGCCTATGCCGGGCAGGCGCGCCAGCGTCTTGACATCCGCGCCATCTATCAAGGCGCGCAGTTCTTCGGCGTCTATGGCCTCGGCGGCTTTGGCGGCGGCCCGCCGGTCCAAGCCCCGGACACGCTCGAGCAGGCCCTCCACGCTCTCGGGGCACACGCCGCGCCTGAGGTGGTTGATCTTGCGGACAGCCGTGAACTCGTTGTGCTCCTCCCAGCGCCAGACGTACTCCCGTACCCGCTCGACCGCCGCCGCATCCTCAGGGACGAACTCTATGGTCACCCCGTTGCCGACGTAGCGGCCGTTGGCGCCAGGCAGGTGCTCGGCGGGGTACATCACCTGAACCTTGACCGAAGGCGAGTAGAAGGAGAGATGCACCGGAATCCCCGGCGCGACCTCCTTCATCAGCCGGCGGCGGAATGTATTGTCTTCGAAGTCTGATTCGAACATAGGATAAGGGATTTTACCTCATCCCCGGCCTCAGGCTACAGCAAAATTTCGTCGCGCAACACTATCGCCTCGACCGGATCTCCAGCCCGAACCCCTTCGGACTCGGGTCCGATGAGCGCCAGCGCGTTGGCCTTCGTGAGCGAGCTGACAAGCCCAGAACCCTGCGCCCCGACGGACTCCGCCCGCCAGCCCCGCTCGGTTTTCTCCAGGGTCACGCGCATGGCGTGCATCCTTCCGAAACGGTTCTCCACGTCCCCGTCGAAGTACACGTTTATGTGGGGCCTGCGCCTGTCCTCGCGGCCCATCATCTTCATGAGGGCGGGCCTGACGAAAAGCTCAAAGCAGACCATCGCCGAGACGGGGTTGCCTGGCAGGCCGAAGAAGCGCACGTCATCACGCTTCCCGAAGAAGAGCGGCTTGCCAGGCTTGAACTTCACGCCCCAGAAAACCTGCTCCACCCCGAGCTCTAGGAGCGTGCTCTTGACGAGGTCCTTCTCCCCCACCGAGACCCCGCCGCTGGTGACGACCACGTCGGCGGTCTCCAGCGCCTCTCGCAGCGCGTCGCGCAGGACGCCCGCATCGTCGGAGGCGGCATGCAGCCGGCGGGCTTCGGCGCCGGCCTCGCGTGCCTGTGCCATCGTGGCGAAGGAGTTGGAGTCGTATATCTCTCCGGGGGAGAGATCCCGCTCCCCAGGGGTAACGAGCTCCGTCCC
Organism: Rubrobacter sp.; assembly: GCA_013812245.1. Lineage (GTDB taxonomy): Bacteria > Actinomycetota > Rubrobacteria > Rubrobacterales > Rubrobacteraceae > JACDGB01. The sequence goes on along the minus strand of JACCTS010000273.1, from coordinate 627 downwards.
CGTCGAGAGAACGACTACCTTCGGGCGCCGATACACCAGAAGCTCCCCGTAGCCCTGCGTCGCAGCGAGGGCGATCTCGGGCGCGCCAACCTCCGTGCCGGAGCGCAGTATGACGTCTCCCTCCCGCACGTCCCCGCCACGCCCACGGAGGTTCTGTCCCGGAGAGGCAGCCTTCTTCAACTCGAACTTTTCGCCCCAGCCGGAGGTATTCTCGACCATGACGACGGCGTCAGAGCCGTCCGGGATCACACCACCCGTGAAGATCTTGATCGCCTCGCCCTCCCCGACGCTCTTACTGGCCGGACGCCCCGCTGGCGCCTCGTCCACCACGGCGAAGGTGCGTCCCGCTTCGGCATCCGCGCTCCGCACGGCGTACCCGTCCACCGCCGAGTTGTCGAACGGCGGGGAGTCGAACCGGGCCGTGAGATCCTGCGCCAGCACGAGCCCCCGCGCTTCCGCCAGAGGCAGACTCTCCTCCCGCAGACGGGGCATGTTCTCCAGGACCATCCTCTCGGCCTCTGGATAATCTATGAGCTTCTCGAAAAGTTGCATCCTCGCACCTCATCCCACGAACGTTATCCCTCCGGTACGCTACCACAGCACGCGCATCGTGGCGGCCGGCGGCCA
>JACCTS010000270.1 GCA_013812245.1 Rubrobacter sp. | reverse complement strand
GCCGCTCCGAGCTTCGTCGTCAAGATCGGAAAAGCGGGGCGTGTAGGCGCCTTGACATGGCCTCTCTGTGAGCGGATGGGTGGTGAGCGACTCCATCCAGTCTGACTCAAATGGCTAAAGTCGAGCGAAGGGGAATTCTCGGAACTTCGCCTTGACGGAGTTCTCCGAAGGTTGCTACCCGCAAGCAACATTCGTGCAACGGCACCGAGCTGTTCACGGCCGCGGTGCTAAGCTTTCTGGGGGTGCGACCTGGGAGGCTGAAGATGGGCGAACCAATCAACACCAACGGGATCGAGATCTGGACCGAGCGCCGAGGGCACGGACCTGACGTCTTGCTCATCGCGGGGCTTGGCGACCCCGCCGAAGCGTGGCAGGCACAGCTCGACGGGCTCTCGGACCGCTACCTCCTCACAGCCTTCGACAACCGTGGTGCGGGGCGGACGCCGCTGCCCGAGGGGCGCCTCTCGCCGACCACGATGGCCGACGACGCCGCCGCGCTGCTGCGCACGCTGGAGGTCCCGAGCGCCCACGTCGCTGGCTTCTCGATGGGAAGCGCCATCGCGCAGGAGATGGCACTTCGGTACCCCGAGCTCGTCCGCAGTCTCGTCCTCATGAGTACGTACGCTCGCCCGGACGCCCTCTTAAGCTCCCAGCTCAACTTCTGGCGCTGGTTGGCGGAGGTCGCGCCCAGCGAGCGTGCCTTCTTCGAGGCCTTCTTTACGTGGGTCTACACGCCGCGTGCGCACGCGGACGGCACGGTGGATCAAATCGTCGAGGAGGCGCTGGCCTTCTCCCACAAGCAGTCCGTCGAGGCATTTCAAGCGCAAGTCGACGTCTGCCTCGCACACGATACGGAGGATCGCCTTCCGGAGATCGCCGCGCCGACGCTCGTCCTGTCCGGGGAGCTCGACATCATCCTGCCGCTGCGCTTCGGTCGATCGGTCGCCGCAGGAATCCCGAACGCGCGCTTCGACGTCATGCCCGGGGAGGCACACCAGCCCTTCCAGGAGGTCCCGGACGAGTTCAACACCCGCGTCGAGGCCTTCTGGCGCGAGGTCGAGGTGCGGGGCTGATGCTTGCTCGGGCGACCGGCGCGTGGGAGGCCGCGAAAGGCGCCTGGTGCACGCGCCGAAAGGTCGGAGTATAACCACAGACTTCCGGCCCTTCCTCTCACCCTAATTCATCAAGTTGCCTAGAAGGCTAATTCTCGGAAGTTCCCGCGGTTCCTGAAACTAAGCCTACCTAGCAACGGTCCGTGGCGGACAGCCGACACAATCACTAGGTCCTAAAAGACCTACGGGGCCATGGTGCCTCTTTCAACTGGGCTAGGGTGCCTCATTCAAGTATGTTCCCGCTACAACTACCCTCAATTTCACTATATTCGTATTCAGTAGTGCCATCAGAATGCTGAGTGCATGTGCGGACGTAGTCGCAAAACTGTAATCCACCACCCTCCATACCTTCGAGCCTCGTTACTACCTCGCTACCGCAGTATCCGCCAGCACCTACTGGCCTCGCAAGAACAACATCATGTGCAAAAACACCTTCACGTACGTCTGCGCCTTTGAGTACGCGCCTCATGCGCAAGCTCCTTATCTTTGTGTTTGTCGTTCGGGTACAGTTCCTGAATGACGCCCAAAGGGGCCGGGGATGGCTTCGTTTGCTCCGCCGTCCGATGGCTTGAAAGGAATCGCCCCTCGGCCCTTATGGAGACCTCGACCGCTTATAGAGATCGGCGAAGCCCAAGACTCGCTGCATAAGGAGCCGTCGGCGGGGTCCTCCACGGGCGAGCCGTCGCTGGCAACCGAAAAACGGAGGGACTCGTGGACAAGAAGGTGTGGGCGGGAATCGATGCCGGCAAAGAGATTCACTGGGCCCACGTTCTCGACGCCTCGGGAGCGCCGCTCCTTTCCCGCAGGGTCGAAAACGACGAGGCCGACCTCTCCGAACTCATCGAGGAGGTCCTCGCCCTGGCCGAGGAAGTCCTCTGGGCCGTCGACCAGCCCGGAGGCAGCGCGGCCCTCCTTTTGGCGTTGTTGTGGGAGCGAGAGCAGAAGGTCGTCTATCTGCCCGGCTTGGCCGTCGATCGAGCCCGCGACGCCTATCCCGGAGAGTCCAAGACCGATGCCCGAGACGCCCACGTCATCGCCGATCAGGCCAGAATGAGAGCCAACCTCGGAGAACTGGCTCCCACGGAAGGCGACCTCGCCGAGATGCAACTCCTGCTCGCCCGTCGGAGAGACCTCATCACCGATCAGACCAGGTCCATAAGCCGCCTCAGGGATGCCCTCCTGTCCCTCTTTCCCGCTCTTGAGCGGGCGTTGGACTTCAACAACAAGGGCGCTCTCACCCTGGTGGCTCGCTACCAGACCCCCGCCGCCATCCGCCGTGTGGGCCTCTCCCGCCTCACCACCTTCCTCAAGAACCGCTCCGTCAAGGGGGCCGAGGGCATCGCCAGTAAGGCCCTCAGCGCGGCCAAAGCCCAAAGAGCCACCTTGCCCGCACAAAGCGTCGCCGCTTCCATCGTCGCCGAGCTCGCCGGAGAAGTACTCGCCCTCAAGGAGCGCATCGGCACGCTCGACAGGGAGCTCCAGCAGCGTTTTTTCGCCCGTCCCGAGGCCCGGATCCTCGCTAGCCTGCCCGGTATGGGTCCGGTCCTCGGCTCCGAGTTCCTTGTGAGCGTGGGCGATCTGTGCGCCTTCGAGAGCGCCGATCGCCTCGCCGCCTATGCCGGGCTCGTGCCCGCAGCCCATGACTCCGGCAAGCGGGTCGGCAACGATCGCAGGATGCGTGGTGGCAACAAGGTTCTCAAGCGGGTCTTCTACCAGTCGGCCTTCGCCAGTCTGCGCAGCTCTCCTGAGTCCAGGGCCTTCTACGACCGCAAGAGACGGGAGGGTAAGAGGCATACCCAATCCCTCATCGCCCTCGCCCGCCGGAGGGTCAATGTCCTGTGGGCGATGCTGCGCGACGGAACGACCTTCAAATCTCCTCCTCTCAGGGGTTGACATTTTCATAGAGATTCCTTTCGTCAGTCCTCGACCAGCTCCACCGCGGCGAGCCGGTCCCAGGACAGCAATGTTTTCGCCCCGCCAATGTTCAGCACCGGCCCGGCCGGGTAGAGGTCGAGCAGGGTGCCGCTTGTCTCCTGCCCGCTCCCATAGCAATCCGTGTACGCTACCTTCAGAGTTCGCTCGATCCATGTACTCGGTAGCAGCCCCTTCGGTGCGCTCCTCTTCGGTAAGGCCGGCGTGCCGTTCACATCCGGGCGGGTCATTGCCTCCAATATCTCCATTAAGTCGTGCTCCTCTCTTCGGTAGCTCCGCTAGTGCTCACAGCTGCGCTCACGCTATGCCCCTTTT
>JACCTS010000199.1 GCA_013812245.1 Rubrobacter sp. | reverse complement strand
GGCATCGGGACGGATCTGGTCGAGGGAACCGTCACGCTCCCGATCATCTTCGCCCTGCGCGAGGGTGACGCCGGGACCATGCGACGCGCGCTCGTCGACCCGAACCCCTCTCCCGAAGTCCTCGAGGCCGCGATCGAGGCCGTGCTCGCCACCGACGCCATCGCCAGGACCGAGGCGTGGGCCCGGGGCGAGATAGACGCCGCCTTCGAGGGGCTGGGCTTCCTGCCGGGCGGTCCCGAGCGCGAGGTCCTGGAGGCCGTGGCCGCCGAGGTGGTCGGAAGGAGCGCCTGAGCCCGGGATGCCGGATCAGCCGGTGATCTATAGCGCCTCACTCCTGATGCCGGTATCCGGCCCCGCTATCCACGACGGAGCCATTCTCGTGCGTGAAGGCCGTATCGAATCCGTCGGGGCAATCTCGGATCTGGAACGAGACAACCCGGCCGCCGAAGTGCGGCATTTCCCCCGGCACACCATTATCCCAGGCGCGGTGAACGCCCACGCCCACCTGGGATTCAGGCACGGCGACGCCCCCGAAGGCGGCTCGTTCTCGAACTGGCTCGCGGGCCTCATCGTGCGCCTCCCGGAGAAGGAAGCCTGGACGGCTGAGGCGGCCCGGACCTCGGCCCGCGAGGCTATCGAAGCGGGAACGACCTTTATGGCGGAGTCATCACCCTATGGAGAATGCCTGCCGCAGCTCGCCGAATCGGGCATGGCTGGTACGGTATACGCTGAGTTCTTCCCCGGCGATTACGAGGGAGCCTCACCCGAGGAGATCTCGAACTCCATCGTCCAGAAGGTGAGCGAACTGCGCAAGGGCTTGCCGGAGCGGGTGGACTGCCAGATCAGCGTACATTCTCCGTATACGGTGGACCCGGAGTCCTCGCGGCTCGCGGCGCGGCGCGCGCGGGATCTTGGGTGGGGGCTCGCGGTCCACGTCTCCGAGAGCCCGGAGGAGGTGGAGTTCGTGCGGGACGGGACCGGCGGACTCACGGACATCTTCGGGAGCAACGGGTGGGGTGGGACGGGCCTCTCGCCGGTACGCTACGCCGAGAGCATCGAATTACTTGCGCCCGGTACGATAGCGGCGCACCTGGCGACGGCCGTCTCGGAAGAGGATATCGAGGTTCTGGCTCGCACGGGCGCCGCGGCGGCCCATTGTCCACGCTCCAACGAGTTCCTGAACTGCGGCGTCTCGCCGGTGCCGCTCATGATGGAGCGGGGCGTGCGGGTTGGGATGGGCACGGACGGGCTCTGGAGTAGCCCGAGCATGAACCTCTTCGAGGAAACGCTCTTCGCGGTGAAACTACACGGCTTCGACGGTGCTACCGGCCTTGAGCTTGCGACGCTCGGAGGCGCGGGGGCGCTCGGGATCGGGAACGAAACCGGAAGCCTGGAGAACGGGAAGTGGGCGGATCTGGCGGTGGTGGACGTGCTTCCCGCGAGTGGAGATCCGGCGCGGGAGGCGCTGGAGGCCGCCGCGGGTGGTGGCGTCGCGGCGACGGTCGCGGGCGGGCGTCTGATATACAATCGTGCGGATAGCTAGTACCCGGAGGATATCCTCACCATGATGATGAATCGCGACAAGCTCACCTTCTGGACGAGGGTGTTCGCTATCGGGCTCTCGGTCGTTTTCGTCGGCGGCACCATATTCTTCGGGATCGGCTCCAATGTCAGCTACAATCCCATGCAACTTCTCGGCGGCAATGACCAGCAGAGCGCCTCCCAGAGCGCGGACCCGCAAGATGCGATCCAACGTGCCGAAAAGGAGTTTCGGAAAAACCCGAAAGATTCCGAGGCGGCCCAGAATCTCGCTATCCTCTACCTCCAGAACGGCCAGACCGACGACGCTATCAGCGTGCTGCGAAAGGGCCGCGAGGCGGTCCCGAACGACGAGGATACTGTGCTCTTGCTGGGACAGGCTTACTCCCAGAAAGCGCAGGCTGCCGCCAAAGAGGGAGAGCGCATGGATCTGTACGATAAGGCGGGTGATGCGTTCGCCGGTGCAGCGGAGGCCGAGAAGGACAATGAGGACGCGTACCTGTTCGCGGGCCAGGCCTACGAGCAGGCCGGGGAATCCGCGCAGGCGATCAAATACTACAATGGCTACCTTGACCTCGAACCGAAGGGCCAGCAGTCCGACGAGGTGAAGGCTCGAATCTCCTCGCTGTTGAAGGGCGGCGAAACCACCGGCATGTCGGGTTCGTGATCCGCATGCGGTGTGCGGGGCGTATAATGTGGTGCGAGATACGCTAGCGTACTAGGAGGAAGAATAATGGGTCTTGCTTTGATCCCCGGAATAGGCTCGTTGGGCGGGACCGAGTTGATCATCGCCCTCGTCATCATCTTGCTGCTTTTCGGCGCCAAGCGCATCCCGGAACTGGCCCGAGGGCTCGGCAGCGGCGTGCGCGAGTTCCGCGCCGGCACTAAAGAGGGGCAGATCGAGGACAAGAAGAAGGAAGAAGAGAAGAAGCAGGAAGAAGAGCGCAAGCAGGACGAGGAGGATCTCTCCGCCACCGACGAGTCCAGTGCCGGCGCGAGTGATGACACCAGCGCGCAGCAGGACGCCACTGCGGAGCAGGACGCCACCGTGGAGGCCGACCGCACCGAGCAGACTCAGCGCTAGACCTGGATGGCTAGCCGCCTGAGACTACCCTCGCGAGCGCGAGGGCCGCGCGGTGAGGCGCGGATGACCCTGATCGAACACCTGGGCGAACTCCGGTCCAGGATCATCAAGGTCGGCATCGCGTTTGTGGCAGTCTCCATCGTCGCCTGGTTTTTCCGGGAGCAGATCTACGAGTGGCTCCTGAGGCCCAGTGGCAATTCGCTCGGCGATCGACTCGTGGTAACGGCCGTCACCGAGCAGCTCATAACCGACCTCAAGCTCTCGCTCTACGTCGCCTTCGTATTAACCATTCCCATCATCCTGTACCAGATATGGGCCTTCGTGGCGCCCGCGGTTGGGGACATGGGACGGGCGTTCACGTACACGCTCATCACGCTCGCCTCATCGCTGTTTCTGGGCGGCGTGTTGTTTGGCTATTACGTGGTCTTGCCGATTGGCATGAACTTCCTGCTCAACTGGGCCCCCGAAAGGTTCGAGTTGATGATCACTTCCAACTACTACCTCTCGTTCGTGACACGATTCTTGCTGGCGTTCGGGATCGTCTTCGAGTTTCCGGCGGCGACCTATGTGGGGGCGAAGCTGGAGCTCGTTGACGCGCCCTTGCTGACGAAATACCGCAAGCACGCCATCGTGCTGAACACGGTGCTCGCCGCCGCGCTGACGCCGGGGCAGGATCCGTTCAGCATGGTCTTGATGGCGGTGCCCATGATCGTGATGTACGAGGTCAGCATCATCATCGCCCGCTACGTGAACCCTGTGTCGGAGGTCGTGGTTCACGAGCGCGACCCGGATTCCGGCGACTTCGAGGAATTGGAAGAACCAGAGCCTGGTCGTAACGGCCACGAAGACCCGGACGAACGCTAGCCGTCTCTCCCCGACAGGCGCTGGCCGAGGCGTCGCATGGAACGCCTGAGCAGATCCTCCGTCACCCTGCGGAAGAAAGGCCGGTGGGCAACGGCGTTGAGCCACGCAGGCCTGACCTCGTAGTCAGTCCAGAGGGTCATCTCGACGGTGCGCGGCCCGGCTTCCTCGACCATCCAACCGCCTCCTCCGACGGCGCCATGTACGTAGCGCCACTCGAGGACCTGTGGCGCCTGGAGAACGGTGATGATGCTGACCACTTCGTGGGTGAAACCTGCGGCGTTGAGAACGAACTCCATGGATACGCCGGGCACCATAACGGTCATGCCGTCCAGCAGGCTTATCCGGCTCACGCCAAAAGCCCACTCTGGCACGCTATGCACGTCGAGGAGCGCGGCGAAGGCTTCTTCCCGCGTGGTCCCCGAAACCAGTTGCCTCGCGTGAACCGGGCGGCTCATGCTCCGCATTGTATTGGCCGGGACGCCGCGTTTCCTCGCGGAGGTTGGAGACTTTGGCAGCCGTTTATGATAGAAACCGCCCTCATGGAAGCGGGTAGCTCCACCAACTTTGCGAGCACCTACCTCCGGCTGGCCCGTCCTAAGCAGTGGACCAAGAACGGGTTCGTGCTGGCCGGGTTGGTGTTCTCGGGCAACGCCTCCGACCCAGCGTCGGTGGCGGCGGCCCTGCTCGCCTTCGTGGCCTTCTGCCTGCTCTCGGGGGCCGTGTACGCCGTCAACGACGTGCTCGACGTGGAGGAGGACCGCAAGCATCCCCTCAAACGGCTCCGACCCGTGGCGAGTGGTGAGATCTCCGCCCGCGCCGCCGTCGCATACTCGGCGGCGCTCGCGGCGGCGGGGATGGCGATATGCTTCTCCGTCAACTTCGGGGTGGGCCTGGTCGGGCTCACGTATCTGAGTTTGCAGGGGCTCTACTCGCCTATCCTGAAGCACATGGCGATCCTGGACGTGATGGGGATCTCCGCCGGGTTCGTGATACGGGCCCTTGCCGGTGTCGTGGCGGTGGGGAGCCCCATCTCACCTTGGCTCATTGTCTGCACCGGCCTCCTGACGCTCTTCCTCGGCTTCTCCAAGCGCCGCCACGAGCTGGCCACCCTGGGTGAGGGGGCGTCCATCCATCGGAAAAACCTCCGCGACTACTCCGTGCCGATGCTGGACGAGATGATGAACATCATGATCTCCGCCACCATCATCGCCTACGCCCTGTACACCTTCACCGTCTACGAACGGGACGCCGAGATGTTCATGATGGGAAGTATTCCGTTCGTGGTTTACGGTGTGTTCCGTTACATGCTGCTGATCCATCGTGATGGTGGTGGCAACCCCGACACGCTGCTTCTGGCGGATCGTCCGCTGCAGGTCTCGTTGCTCCTCTGGCTGGCGGTGGTCGGGTCGGCCATCTACATCTTCTAGCCCGCCGTGGAACGCCTGAGACGGAACCTTGCCCTCGCCCTGTCGCTGGGCGTCGGCGTGTACGTGATCCTCGCGGTCCTCTCGGATTTCGGGCAGTTGCGCGATGCTCTGTCCGATTTCAACTACGCCCTGATCCCAGCGATCCTGGGCCTCGTGCTGCTCTCCTACGTGGGGCGCTTCTTCCGCTGGCTTTACTACCTGAAGGTGCTCAAGGTCTCCGTCCCGCTGGGAACCAACGCAGCGATATTCGCGTCGGGGCTCTCGATGGCGATCTCACCGGGCAAGCTGGGTGAGGTCTTGAAGAGCGTCTTCGTCCGCCAGTCCTCGGGGGCGCCCATAGCGCGAACCGCCCCGGCGGTCGTCGCCGAGCGTGCTACCGACGGTACCGGAATGGTCGCCTGGGGTTTCCTGGGCGCTTTCGCCCTGAACATTCCCCCGTGGACGATGTTGGGGTTCCTGGCCGTGGCCGTGTTCGGCATCGCGGTGCTGCGCTCCGAGCGCTTATCGTTGCTGGCGGAGCGTGTCCTTCGCAGGTTGCCTCTCCTCGACCGCTTCGCCCCTCACCTGCGCGCCTTCCATGGCGCCTCCAATGAGTTGCTCGGCGCGAGGCCGCTCGTGGTGGGCACGCTCATCTCGTTCTGCGCCTGGGGATTCGAGTGCCTGGGGGTGTACCTGTGCGCCGTGGGGATGGGCGTGGACCAGCCGTTCCTTCTCATCGTTTTCGTGTTCGCCGTCAGCTCGCTGCTCGGCGTCGTGAGCATGTTGCCTGGCGGCATCGGGGCGGTCGAGGCGGGACTGGCGGTACAGTTCGTGACGCTGGCCGGTCTATCGCGTGGGACGGCGGGGGCGCTGACGTTCGTCATCCGGCTTGCGACGCTGTGGTTCGCCACTCTAATCGGGGTGGGTGGACTGCTGGTGGTGCGGAGCATGCTCGGTGACGCCGAACCACCGGAGGGTACGGCGAAATTGTGAAGTTCTCGGCACAATAATTCCAGAACTCCAGCGCACGACATCTGGAATTCGTGCGCGGTGCGGACACCAGGGCTTGTGCGTGGAACCTCTCGCTCCGGAGCTGTTGCGCTTTTCCGAGGCGGTGAAATGAGGGCGGGCATTGTGTTATAACCGGGATCAATATGCGATTAATAATCTCTGAGAAAGCCAACACAGCGAAAAAGGTCGCCCAGTTCCTGGCCGAAGGCAAGGTGAAGGAAGGCAAGCACCGCAGCGTGCCCCATCACACCTTCGACTGGAACGGTGAGGAGACCGTGTCCGTCGGGCTCAAGGGACATGTCCTGAACCCGGAGTATCCCGAGGAATACTCCAATTGGCAGAAGGTCGAGCCGCGTGAGTTGATAGACGCCGAAATCCTGAAGCCCGTCTCCGAGAAGGGCGTGGCCCAGGCCGTCCAGTCCCTCTCCAAGAAGGCTGACAGGGTGGTCATCGCTACGGACTTCGACCGCGAGGGCGAGTTGATCGGGGTAGAGGCCCTCTCGCTCGTCTTCGAGGCCAACCCGAAGCTGATGGACCACGTCGAGCGTGCCCGCTTCTCGGCTCTCACCAAAGCCGAGATCACCAATGCCTTCGACAACCTCGTCGAGGTCTCGAGAGAGCTCGCCGACGCCGGCGAGGCGCGGCAGGATATTGACCTGATCTGGGGCGCCACCCTGACCCGTTGGGTCTCGCGCGCCACGAAGCGCTACGGGAGCGCGTTCCTCTCCGTGGGCCGCGTTCAGTCCCCGACCCTGGCCCTCATAGCCGAGCGCGAGCGTGAGCGTCGCGCCTTCGTCGCCGAGCCATACTGGGAACTGGAAGCGACCCTCCGCAACGGCGAGCCCTTCCCCGTGCGCCACGCCACGGGCCGGTTCAAGGAAGAGCCTGCCGTGCGGCGGGCGCTGGAGAACCTCACGGATACCGCCACGGTCACCGAGATCAAAGAGAAATCCGCGACCCGCCCGCCGCCCGCGCCGTTCAACACCACGGCTTTCCTGACGGCGGCGGCGAACATCGGGATCAGCCCTTCCAGGGCCGCACGTCTCGCCGAGGACTTGTACACCGACGGCTACGTCTCTTACCCGCGTACGGACAACACCGTCTACCCGCAATCGCTGGACATGCGCGAGATCCTCGGATACCTCAAGGGCGTCGAGGGTGTCGGCCAGTATGCCGAGAAGCTCCTGAAGGGTGGAGAACTCAAACCGACGCGGGGAAAGAAGCAGACCACGGATCACCCCCCGATCTACCCGACGGGCCGCGCCTCGAAGAAGGCGCTCAGGGACGATCAGTGGAAGATCTACCAGCTCATCGTTCGGCGCTTCCTGGCGACGCTCTCCGGGCCGTCGAAGAACCTGCGCACCACCCTGCGCTTCGACTCCGGCGGCGAGACGCTCACCACCCGCGGCACCATCGTAACGGAAGAGGGCTGGCTCGAGATCTACCGCTACGGCCGCCGTCCTGACGAAGAGCTACCGTCCTTGCAAGAAGGCGATGAGCTTGCGCTAATCGGGGCGGAGATCTTCGCCAAGGAGACCCAGCCGCCGGGACGCTACGGGCAGGGACGCCTCATCAACGTCATGGAGGATCTTGGGCTAGGCACCAAGGCCACGCGCCCGAACATCATCCAGAACCTCTACGACCGCGGCTACGTCCACGACGACCCGCTCGTGCCGACAGAGAAGGGCATGGGGGTTGCCAAAGCCCTAACAGACTTCGCTTCCGAGATAGCTTCGCACGAGATGACTGCTGAGCTCGAACGCAGCATGGACGCCATCTCGGAGGGCAGGATCAGCAAGGACTCCGTCGTTGACGAATCCCGCGACGTACTCCGGCGCGTCTACGAACACCTCCAGAGTTCCGAGGAGAAATTCGCGGACATCGTCTGGGAGGGTATCCGCACCGACGAGACCCTGGGCAAGTGTCCGGAGAGCGGCCACGACCTCATCATTCGCCGTAACCGCAAGAGCCGCAAGCGGTTCGTCGGCTGCACCGGCTATCCGGACTGCCGGGTCACATACCCGCTGCCGCAGCGCGGCGAGATCATCCCGCTCGGCACCACTTGCGATGCCTGCGGATCGCCCGAGATAAAGGTGCTCGGTGGGAAGCGGCCCTGGATCACCTGCATCAACATGGACTGCCCGAAGAAGCAGGAGCAGCGGGAACAAAAGGAACAGCGCGAGGCCGCCGAGAAAGAGCAGACCGCAAAGCAGGAAGAGGGGAGTGAGGCGGCATCGCGGGAGAGCGCGCAAGAGCCCGTGAAGTCCACCACTTAGAGAGCCGGCTGGACCTCCCGGATCTCTCCGGCCAACCGTCTCGCCGACCCGTTCCTCTGTACGTGCGCGCCGGAGGCTACCTGCTGCTCTGGGCGATCCTCTTTACGGTTTGCTATTCTGCCGCCCTTTGATTAAGATAAATGAAGGTTCTGTTAAGGATACGGACGGGGCGTTTTATGGCGCATGCCGATAGGAGCTTCGGCGGTATCCAGAAGGCGAAGGTCTGGAGAAGGTTCTAGGATGGCTCCCCTAATCGGCGTGACGGCAACGCTCAAGGAAGACGGGGACGCGGTGGCCGAGCGTCCGCTGGGCCGGTACGTGCGGACGGACTTCGACTACGTGGACGGAGTGGCCGAGGCCGGGGGAGTGCCGGTGATCCTGCCTCCGCTCGCCGGTTCCCTGGCCGCTGAGACCATAGCCGGCACGCTGGATGGCCTGCTTCTTAGCGGTGGCAGCGATCTCCATCCGAGCTACTACGGCCAGGAGCCTATCCCCGAGCTCAACGTCACCGTCCCGGAACGGGACGCCTTCGAGATGGAGCTTCTGAAGCACGTTTTGCTACGGGGAATACCGATCTTCGGGATATGCCGTGGAATGCAGGTCCTGAACGTGGCGCTTGGCGGAACGCTGTATCAGGATCTTTCCTCGCAGATGGAGGGTGTCGTGCTGCTCGGCCATCGTCAGGAGACGCCCAAGTGGCAGCCCAAGCACGAAGTCGAGGTAAACGCCGGCTCGCAGATTGCGGGGATCATGGGTTCCAGCGAACTCAAGGTCAACTCCTACCACCATCAGGCGGTCAGGGATCTCGCGCCTGGCCTCGTCACGGTCGCGCACTCCCCGGACGGGGTGGCGGAGGCTGTGGAGTACCGGGATCTTTCGGAACGTTGGATCCTTGGTGTCCAGTGGCACGCCGAAGCGATGCGAACATCCGGTCCCGAGCATCGCAACCTCTTCTCCGCCCACGTCGAGGCCGCAGAACATCACGCCCTGCGCCGGGCTGCGGCGTAGGAAAGACGGTTCGCCTCGCAAACTCCGCAGGGTAATTCCAGAGGCATCTTCGTTACCATCGAAGGCCTGGATTTCTCGGGCAAGACCACCCTGGTTCACCATCTCAAAGACCTTCTCGCGGATTCGCAACCGCTGACGCACTTCACCCGCGAGCCCGGTGGTACGCCGGTCGCGGAGCGTATCCGGGCGATTGTGCTGGATTCAGAAGTAGATATGGACCCGTGGACCGAGGCGTATCTGTACGCGGCGGCGCGGGCAGACCACGCGCGAAGAGAGATACTGCCCTGTCTGGAACAGGGCGAGAACGTCGTCTGCGAGCGGTATCTGGACTCTAGCGTCGCCTACCAGGGCTTCGGTAGGGGGCTGGGCGCGGATACCGTGCGCGACCTGAACTCATGGGCCGTGGAGGCCGTTCTGCCGGACCGGACGTTCTACCTGCGGCTCGATGCGGGGGAGAGGGAGCGGCGCGCCAGGGAGGGCCGGGTGTGGCTCGACAGAATCGAACGTATCGGCGCGGAGTTCATGGGCCGTGTGGAGCGGGGTTTCGAGGCACTGGTCCGTTTGGAACCCGGGCGGATCATTGCGCTCGACGCCAACCGTGCGCCGGAGGAGTTGGCGGAGATAGTGGTGGGGGAGATCCACGGTCTGCGGTAGACTCGCATCGTGGGGAGATCAGGAACACGCTCATGACCGCTGATACCGGAACCTTCACGGGAATACTCGGCAACGAGGCGACCTTGCGGTTGCTGGATAGGGGGCTGGCAACAGGAGAGATGGCGCACGCGTATCTCTTTCATGGTCCGCCGGGCGTCGGGAAGCGCACGGTGGCGCAGAGGTTCGGGGCGGTGCTGGTGGCGGGTGGAGACGCAGGCGCCGAAGACAGGGCGCGGCGCGGGCTGCATCCGGATCTCTCGGAGATCGAACCGGAAGGCGCGTTCACCACGATCCGGCAGGTCAGGGAGGTGGTGCGCCTGGCGGCCAGCCGGCCGTTCGAGGGCGCCCGGCGCTGCTTCATTCTCTCCGCGGACACGCTGAACGTGCAGGCGGCGAACGCCCTCCTGAAGACTCTGGAGGAGCCGGAGGGAGAGTCCGTCTTCGTCCTGCTCGCCGCATCCCGCGAGCGTGTCTTGCCGACCATCGCCTCTCGGGGCCAGGTAGTTCGCTTCGACCCCGTCCCGACTTCGGACGTGACCCGGTTTCTCGGAGAGCGGGGTGTCGAAGACGCGGAACTTGCCGCGGCCCTAGGGCGGGGGAGTGTGGGGCTCTCGCTGCGGTACGCGGAAGAGGACGAGTTGCGGGAGCTCCGGGAGGCAGTCTTCGAGGCCGGTTTCTCGTACTCGCGGGACTTCGAGGAGCGGCACCGGGTGGTCGCCCGCATCCTGGCGAGGTCCGAGGAGGTCGGGGCCGCACGGGAAAGCTCCTACCTGGAGGCTTTTGACGGAGGAGGGGTTGCAACTGGTGCTTCAGGGACAAACGCAACCCCTCCTTCGAAGCCGGATCGGCGGGCCAAGGAAGGAGCGAAGCGCGCCGGGAGGGCGGCCCGGGACGGAGCGGTGGCGGAGGTGCTGGAACTGCTCGCGCTCCTGTACCGTGATGCGGCGGTAATAGGGACCGGAGCGCCGGAGCTGGCGGCGAACGTGGACCGGGTGGAAGAGATTCGGCGGCGGGTCGGTGAAAGCCCCGGAGCTGATTGGGCGGGGGCGGCGCTCTCTTTAGGAGAATCGCGCGCGGCGCTTGCGTATAATGTCTCGTCGGAGGCGATCCTGGAGGTGGCACTATCACGGATACGGCGCAAGATACTAGTGTCCTCCCCCGGCTCGTAGACGTCCGCCTCCCGGGGTGGAGCGTGACCAGGCTCTGCTACGCGCGCGACCTGGATCTCCGCGTCGGATACCGGGTCGTGGTCTCGACCGAGCTGGGTGAGTTCGTCGGGCGGGTGGCCCTCACGCCCCGGCGCCGCGAGCCCTACCACGAGCCTTACGACATCATTCGAGTCTCCACCGCCGAGGACGACCGTGAGGAAGACGAGCATCGGGGACTGGGCCGTGAGGTCCGCACCGAGGCCCAGAAGCTGGCCCGGGACCATCGCATCGGCAAGGTCGAGTTCATCGGCTGCGACGTGTCCCTGGATGGCTCCTACGTCGAGGTGAAGTACCAGACCGATAGCGACCCGAACCTCGCTCCGGTCAAGGATGGGCTGGAGGACCGCTACGGTGGTCAGGTCTCCTTCCGGCAGTTCTCTTTCATCGAGCGTTCGGGGGACGTGGGCGGCTGCGACACGTGCGGGTTGCCGCTGTGCTGCGCGACGTGGAGCGGGGCACGGAGCATGGGGCCTGTGAACGTCAGGATCGCCAGGCAGCAAGGCGTGACGCCGAACGACAAGATCATGGGCTGCTGCGGCGAGGTGAAGTGCTGCATGCGCTACGAGCACGACGCCTACAAGGAGTTCAAGGAGCGGGCGCCGTTCAAGAACTCGACCGTGAAGCTCGGCGATCGTGAGGGCAGGGTGATGGACTACTCCATGGTCCGTGACTCCGTCCTCATCCAGTTTGGCTCCAAACGATCCGACCAGGAACTCATAACCCTCGGGAGCCTGGCCCGCGACAACCCCGGCATCGAACCCGCCGATCCCGACGAGTGGGAGATTACGGCCGCGGAAGAGGCCACGGAAGAGCCAGAAGGGCGGCTGGAGCCCACTGAGGAGCCGGAAGCATAGAGGACCGTGCCGCGGATAATCTTTGCGACGTGCCCGGCGTCCTCGTGGGCCACGCCACCGACCTGACGGGCGCCACCGGGTGCACGGCCGTCCTGTTCGAGCCCGCCGGGGGAGCGGTCGTGGGCGTGGACGTGCGGGGCTCTTCGCCAGGTACCCGGGAGACCGACCGGCTGAGCCCCACCGGAACGGTGCGCGGGACCCACGCGCTCCTTCTAACGGGTGGCAGCGCTTTCGGCCTCGCCGCAGCCGACGGCATCGTCCAGTTTCTCGAAGAGCGGGGCGTCGGCCTGGATGTCGGGGTCGCCCGCATCCCGCTGGTATCGGCCGCCGTGATCTTCGACCTGGTAACCGGCTCCGCCGATGCCAGGCCCGGCGCGGCGATGGGCTACGAAGCGGCTTCGTCGGCGAAGAGCGGAGACTTCGCGCAGGGGACCGTGGGCGCGGGGACGGGCGCGACCCTCGGCAAGGTCCTCGGCATGGATCGGGCCATGAAAGGCGGACTGGGGAGCGCCTCTGTACGCCTGGATCACGGTCTCGTCGTCGGGGCCCTGGCCGTGGTGAACGCCTTCGGGCACGTGCGGGACCCACGAACCGGGGGGGTGCTCGCGGGCCCCCGCCTCGACGATGGCAGGCCCGGGGATACCGTCGAGCTACTCTCCGAGGCCGCAGCCCGCATGCGGTGGGGCGAGAACACCACGCTGGGTATCGTCGCGACCAACGCCCGCCTCACCAAACCGCAGGCGACCAAGGTGGCCCAGATGGCCCACGACGGCCTGGCTCGGGCGGTAGAGCCCGTACACACCTCCGTGGACGGGGACGTGGTCTTCGCCGCCTCGGTCGCGGGAGCGGACACGGGCGTGGACACCGCGCCCGACGTGGTCGGAACGTGGGGGGCACGCGCGATGCAGGAAGCGATAGTGCGCGCCGTCCGGACAGCGGAGGGTCTGCCCGGCATCCCCGCTTTCTCGGACCTCGGCAACGCATAGGCACGCCCGTGGCGCACCCGCTCATCCGGTAGTTAACCCCGTGTGCAGGTTTCTCCGAACGGTTGAATAAAGCGCGGAACCTCCCTACGCTCGGTGGCCTCCAATCCTACCGAAGCTAGAAGGAGGTTCCGCTCTCGTAGATCTTAGCACCTTCATCGTCGCCGTCTTTTGCCTAA
>JACCTS010000140.1 GCA_013812245.1 Rubrobacter sp. | reverse complement strand
ACGACCCGGTGGTCATCCTCGTTGCGCTCCTGCATCTCGACCTTGCCTGCGAACACCAACGAGACCGGCCCGAGCTTGAGCTTCATCTTGCCCTTCCAGTGATCATCGTCGATGGTCTCTGTCAGCTCCGCGCCGGGCATGCAGGGAACCACCTTTTCGATGTCCAACAGGTAGCCCCACACCTCATCCGTTCCCGCGGGAACCTCGAAGGAGGTCTCGATCAATGGCATCTTGTTCTCCCGTCTCTTCTATCCGGCGGCTGCCGCTTGGTCTGCTGCTTGCGCTCTGTCGTGGATCGGGCCGGACCTGTCCCTCAGGTAACCCGCGCCCCGGCCCCTGCTGACGGCAAGGATCTCGGCCACGATCGCAGACGCGATCTCCTCCGGCCCTTCGGCGCCGATGTCGAGGCCCGCCGGTCCGTGCAGCTTGGCTTCGTCGACCCTCGCAGGGACCGCCCCTTGACGGCCCAGATCATCGAGAAGTCGCCTGAGCCGTTCGTTTGGGCCGAGCATTCCGATGTAGGAGACATCGGTGTCGAGCAGCCCGCGCAGGTAGTCGCGGTCGCGCAGGAAATTGTGGCTCATGACCACCGCGTACGTGCGTCCGTCGAGGTCAAGGGCATCCGCCACGGCCGCCGGTTCGATGCGTACGAACTCACCGGCGCCGGGAAAGCGCCCGGCATCGAGGAATTCATCACGATCGTCGGCAACAACCACGCGCCAACCCATGGCGGCCGCGGCCGCGACAAGGGGGACTGCATCATGTCCGGCTCCGCAGACCAACAGACGAATCGGCGGGTGCAGCGCCTCCACGAACACCCGCACGTCGCCATCGGGAAAGGAAACCGTCCGGGTCTCGGTGACCCCGCTGGCCAGAGCTCCCTCAGCCAACTCCGTCAACGCAACATCGGCCGCGGCCTGGCCCGTGCCCCCCTCGGCTGCCTCTGCCGGATGTACGAGGACCCGGGTTCCGGTCGGAACCCCGGCGAGGTCCGAGCTGATCACCGTCGCCACCGCGATGGGCGTCTCCTGCTCGAGAGCCAGGCGAAGCGCATCGGCCGTCTCGGCCGCCTTGTCCGCCGGTTCGATGAAAACCTCGATGGCGCCGTTGCAACCCAAGCCCCATCCCCAGATCACCTCATCGTCCGCGGTGAGATCGAACAGGGCGAGACGCGGCAGGCCCTCGGCCATCACCGAGCGGGCGAGGCCTTCGACCTCGCCTTCGAGGCAGCCCCCGGAGAGATTCCCGACCAGGTCGCCGCCATCGGGCACCAGCAACCGTGCCCCGGCGCGCCGGTAGGTCGATCCCTTGACGCCGACGATCGTTGCAAGGGCCATGCGCTGCCCCTGCGCCCGCAGCGCGCTGATCGCCGATAAAACCTGTGCGGTCTCCCCCATGCGTTATCGCCACCGGTTCCGTCGAAGGGCTGGGCGTACTATCTTACGGGCACGGTGGCCAGCGGAGGATAGACGGTCTGCAGGGATGCAATGCGCATCCGATCTTTGGGTGTCTGAGCACTCTCTGCGACCGGAGAGGAAGGTGGGGGCTTGAGGCAAATCACCGTTTCGGTAAACGGCACCGAGCACACAGAAGAGGTAGAACCGAGGCAACTGCTCGTCTACTTCCTGCGAGAGACTCTCAGTCTGACCGGGACCAATGTCGGCTGCGACACGACCTCGTGCGGAGCTTGCACGGTCCTCATGGACGGCAGATCCGTCAAGTCGTGCACGGTTCTGGCGGTGCAGGCGGACGGCAGCGACATACTCACGATCGAAGGCCTGTCCCAGGACGGCGCGATGCACCCGCTTCAGGCAGCGTTTCAGGAGAACCACGGGCTCCAGTGCGGCTACTGCACTCCCGGAATGATCATGGCCGGTCTCGGTCTCATCGAGGAGGGCGCCGACATGTCCGACAAGGCGCTAAGGCTCGGGCTCGAGGGCAACCTCTGCCGCTGCACGGGCTATCAGAACATCGTCAAGTCGATTCAGGCTGCGGCCGGGCAGATGCGCTCGCCCGCCAACGCATGAAGGGGGTGGGCGCATGACACAGGTAGCGGAACGCCCCGAGAAGTTCGTGGGGGGCGGGCTCAGGCGAAAGGAAGATCCCGAGCTCGTACACGGACAGGGAATCTACGTCGACGACATCTCGTTTCCCGGAATGCTGTGGTTTGCAGTCGTCAGGAGCCCATTTGCCCACGCGAAGGTCAACGGGGTAGACGGCAGCAGGGCCAAGGAGATGCCCGGCGTGGTTGCGGTCTACAGCGGGGCAGATCTTGCTGATGACTTTGCAGCGGGGTTGCCCTGCGCGTGGCCGATCTCCACCACCAGCTATCCCACGCCCACCACCGAAGATGCGCGCATGCCCGACCACTGGCCCGTGACCAAGGACAAGGCGCGCTACGCGGGGGACGCGGT
>JACCTS010000132.1 GCA_013812245.1 Rubrobacter sp. | reverse complement strand
TTATCCTGCTCGGAGCCTCGTGAGTGGCGTCGAGGCCGCCGTCCTGCTTGTGTCTTCTCAAGGGCATGCGCGCTCGCCCACCAGCCCTCGGCTATCGCCCCTGCCGCTCATATCAGCTCTCCTCGATCGTCCACGAGTCGGCCACCTGGTCGATCACAGTCTTGTTCGCCTCGTAACAAGCAGCCTTGCATCCGATGACCAGCACATAGACACGGTGGGTCCCCGAGTCTACGAGACCGGTCTGGTCGAGAGTGAAGTACTCGCCCTCCACCTTGATCTCGTTGACGAGCCGGCTCCCGTGGGCGCCGCTCTCGAGTTCGATCTCCTCCTCCGACACCGCCTCGACCCGACCTTCGTCCTGCCTGAGTCGATCCAGCGGGACCACCTCGTTGCGCAACGACGCCAGGGAATAGGTATCTCGTTCCTTCTCGGTTAAAGGGCGGACAAACGCATAGCCGGTTGGGTGCTGCGACGAGGTGGCGAGAACGTTGTCGAGGTCCGGGCTCGGAGCGGCATCGAACGCCACCACCCAAAGGTCTGAAGCACCCTGGAGGCTCTGCAGTGAGACTGCCTGGGACCCGCTGGACATCATCTCGTTTCTCTCGAACAGCTCCCACTCCTCGGGGACCCTGAAATAAGTATTGGTGCTTGTGTTGGAGATGTAGGAGAAACCCGATCCTTCGCACGCAGACAGGCTCAGCGCAAGCATCAGGAGAGCCCCCTTCACCGCCATCGTCCGGCGCGCCGATGCTCTGGGTTGTCCCGGGGCCATGAGAGACATTATCGACCCCAATTCCAGGGTTTCTCACACGCGGCATTCAGCCCGCCATGTCGGATCGACGGGCAGGCCCCGATCGCACGCCACCGAGGAGGGGTGGGCGGGTGTCGGGGGCGGGCCTGTCACCGGTCCAGGGAGCGGGCGGCGCCATAGTCAGGCGAGCCAGGGCCACCAGAACCGCGTCGTAGTTGACCCTCCACCCGGCAAAGGCCCGCCAGGCCTGATCGGGCTCGGGCTTCATGGGGAGGCCCTCCCGGGCGAGCTTCTGCCACACCTCATCGAATTCGGCGCGCCGGATGGAGATGGGGTCGTCCGGAGCGGGGTTGGAATCGTAGGGGATGGCGAAGAAGTTGGCGATGTGGCGAAGGCAGAGGTAGCCGGCACGGATGCAGAGCTCGGCTTCCGGCTCACGCTCCATATCGAGGCAGGAGGCGTGCAGAGCCGCTGCGTCGAGGGTGCAGCCCGCTGCGGTTACCCATGACCGATCCGGTTGTGGGGACCGAAAGAAACACAGTGCAGCAATCGAGGTGTGGCTCTCCTCGACGTCGGCGAACCACGTCTGCCAACTGAGCCAGTTGTCGTCCAACCGGGTAAGCCCGCCGATGCGGTAGTGCCGCAGCAGGAACTCGCTAGACGACGGTGGGCTGCCTGCAAATGCCTCGAGGAGGGTGACGGAGATCTCCCGGCGCGTGAAGGCCGCGTAGATCACCGGCAGGTAGGTGATGAGAAGGGCGATCAGCAGCAGCCCCAGAGCCGCCTCCGAGAATGCGAGCAGCACCGTCGAGGTGATCGCAGGACGTTCGAAGCCGAGGGTCAACAGCGACGAACCGCTGGTGATCACCGCCTCCGAAAGAGGCCTGACCCCAACGGCCCAGAACATCACGGTGTATCCCGCCCCCACCAAGGAGACCCAGGTGGTTGCCAGCGCTAGCAGGGCCAGCGGGCCATAGAGGGCCATGATGCGATCCCGGTCGGCGTAGGGGCGGGAGGGGCGCGCGAAGAGGTTGAACACCGACCGGAGCCCCAGGAAGACGATCCTGCCGATGAGGACGGGGGCGGCCCGGGGCAGTACGAAGGTTCGGATGGCCGACAGAACGGTGCCGAAGACGATGAAGGCCCCGACGACGCCGACAAGGATCTGCAGGACGATCATGGTTCACATGATCGCATTGGGGAGGCCGACGGACGTGCCCACGATTTGCGATGGTCCCGCTCGAGGTGCAGGGCTCCGGTGCCGGCCCGAGGCATCGCCATCCCTCAGGAGTCGTCCGAGCCATTCAGGGTGAACTCCGCCGTCCGTGGCCTAGGAGCAGCACGAGGATGCGACTCAGCAGCCCGCTCGTAAATCCCCCCACGACGAGTCCATAGGGCTCCAGCACCGGGTCACCCGGAGAACTCGGCACCAGACTCAAGACAACGGAGGTCGCCCCCACCGACAGCAGGCCTGTGAGGACGGCCGTCCAATCTGCCCGGGCGCAGCGACCCGCCCGCAATGCAAGCCAGGCGCCGAACGGGCCTCCCAGGAGGACTGCCACGGCCACGACGAAGAATATGACCACTCCCCCCAACTCGAGCTGCCCGCTGTGGTCAAACGAAAGGACTAGCGCCGGTGAGGTGCCAAAGATGGGCTCAGCCAGAAACGCCGCGGCTAACCCCACCCCTGCTACACCGAGTGCAGCTCCTGTCGCGGCCCTGAGATGCCCGGCCGGCGATCGCCCAGCGCGAGAGCCCATCTAGGGCCGCGTCTCGCGCGGGAGGGGCCCGATCCCGCTTCGTCGGGATTGCATCTCAGACGTCCTTCTACCGGGGAGACATTCGGTCAATGCCTCCCATGAGGCCGTCCGGGCCCCTCAACCGCCCATCGCCTCGGACGCCCGCTTGGCCATGTCCTCTTCGGACACGTCCTCAATGTGGGTGGCGACATTCCATCGATGGCCGAAGGGGTCCTCGAACTGCCCCGACCGGTCGCCATAGAACTGATCCTCGACCGGCCGGAGGGCTTTGGCCCCGGCCTCCACTGCACGCTCGACAACGCCGTCGACGTCCTCGACGTAGACGCTCAAGGTGACCGGAGTCCCACCGATGGACTTGGGGCCGCGAATATTCATCTCTGGGAACTCGTCCGCCAACATGATGACCGAGTCACCGATCTCGAGCTCGGCGTGCCCGATCTTGCCCTCGGGTGCAGGCATGCGTGCCCTCTCCGCAGCGCCGAACACGGCGCTGTAGAAATCTATGGCCGCGGCGGCCCCATCCACGCATAGGTAGGGCGTGACCTGCGGGTATCCATCGGGGATCGGTTTCACACTCGCCATGGGAACCTCCTGTTTCGCTTACCGATCTCTGGTCATGTCTGGGGAGACTAACGCCCGGGGCCGCCTGACCTACCGGCCCTCCGCAGATCTGCGAGCTCGACATTCACACGACCAACGGCCGGGCCAGGGCGGGTGCCACGTCGAGCACCCGCTGATCATCTGTCAGCAGTGGGCTCGCCCGTTCCTCGGCAAGGGCGACGTAGGTGGAGTCGTACGCGGTCAATCCTCGAGCCGTCCAGGCCGTCACCAATCGAAGCTCTGGTTCGGCAACGTCAAAGCCCAGATTATCGAGGGCGCCGGCGAGCTCGAGCAACTGCACCTCATCCCACGACCACCGTCGGCCGGCGATGTTGACCACCTCCAGGAACATCAGAGAGGGGACTGCCACGAGCAGTCCTCCATCCTCGTACCGGCTCCGCACAGCTCGAGCTTGGGACGAGCCAACCTCACTCTCTGCCACGAACCACTTCAGAACGACCGAAGCGTCGAGGACAACCTCGATCAATGGGAATTGCGCTCTTGCCGTACCGCCCTGGTGGCGTCGCCCTCCCTCTTATTGGCGGCGAACAGCTCGTCGATCTTTTTCAGAGCATGATGCGTGGCTGCTGCTCGACCGGGCCCATGAGGGGCTTCCACCTCTCGCGCTGCCAGGCGCGAGAGGTAGGCGCTCCGAGACAGACCTTGAGACCGTGCAGCTTTGTCGATACGCAGCAGCAGCTGGTCGTCGAGGGACACGAGCACCTTAGCCATACCGGCAGGATATCTAGATATCTCAGAACCGGCAACCCGCACTGTCCATGCCAGGACCGTAGACTCACTCATCCCGTGAAAGCCGCCTTGAGCCCCAAAGGCCCACGCGAGGGTGTGGCGGTGCGGACGATAGGGCGGGCCCGGATGACCCGTGCCCCATAGCGCAAGGCGATCGCAGGCTAGCAGGCCGTGGCGGTTCGGAGTGCTTCGCAGACTTCTTGCATCCGTGGATCCTCGTACCACCAGACCTCGCCTCTCGCTACCACTGCTCATGCCCTGCGGCTATCTCCTCAGCATCCAAACGATGAAGCACATCGACCGCCGCATTGTCGGTCAACTGCTCGAGACCGCCCCATTCCTCGGGACTGGCAGGCGGAATTCTTCTGTAGCCCTCGACGATCTGATCTCCTACCAGCGCCTCTTGATCGCTTCTCAGGAAGTCCTCGAGCGCCATCCGGATCAGGGCCGACCTAGATATACCTCTTCGCGCTGCGTGGCGATCGAGCAGGTCGAGGAGCCGGTCGTTCAGCTGGACCATCGTTTGCGATGCACCAGGCCCTGGGTCATGAAGTCAACGTCGTGCTCTCCCCGACTATCGCCGTCAGGAAGGCGACACCTGCGTCCCGGTACACTCGCGCTCGGAGCAACTGGTCGACTTCAACGATCACGGGATCAACCACGACTGAGAGGGAGGAACCCTGCGTTTTGCGCTTGAGTTGTCGGGAGCCGGCGTGACCGCGGATCCCCGGCTTCTGGCAGATCTCGCCCGACTGGCCGAAGAGTCTGGATGGGACGGAGTGTTTCTTGAAGACTACGTCGTACACCACTCCGCTCCGGGGATGCCGACCTGCGATCCATGGGTCGCCCTCGCCGCGATGGCGACGAGAACGACGGCGGTGCGGCTGGCAACCGAGGTGACACCACTCTCGCGTCGTCGGCCGTGGAAGCTGGCGCGGGAACTGATAACCCTGGACCATCTCTCCGGAGGACGGATCGTGCTCGGGGTGGGCCTGGGCGACACCAACGACCCGGGTTTTGGGGGAGTGGGAGAAGCAACCGACATCGCGACGCGGGCACAAATGGTTGACGAATCCCTCGAGATCATCGATGGCCTGTGCACCGGCGACCCATTCTCTTTCTCCGGCCGCCACTACCACGTGAAAGAGATGACCTTCCGACCGACCCCGTTGCAGGAGCCGCGATTTCCGATATGGATCGGGGGTGGATGGCCCAATCCCGGCGTGAAGCGGCGCGCGCTGCGATGGGACGGGACGTGCGCGTAC
Organism: Rubrobacter sp.; assembly: GCA_013812245.1. GTDB lineage: Bacteria > Actinomycetota > Rubrobacteria > Rubrobacterales > Rubrobacteraceae > JACDGB01. The sequence continues at coordinate 479 of JACCTS010000132.1, read as the reverse complement.
ATGGAGATGGGGACTTTCGACGAATGGCGGGACCAGACTCCTGAGTACGTGACCGAGTTGAGGAAGCTCGTAGTCAACCAACGAGGATCCTTCGACGGCTACGACATTGTCACCGGGGGACGCACCCGAGGCGAAGATTGGGACGGCGATCTCGACATCATCGGCCGCCTCGACGAGGCGGGAGCCACATGGTGGGTGGAGTACATCCGGGCGGAAGAGGATCTGGCCGCGCATCGCGAGAAGGTGGCCCGAGGTCCACTCCGTCGCTGACGTCCCGGCATCGAGGTACGGGCGGCGCGTACAGATCGTGCCAACGAACCGCTTTCCCGCCTCTAAGGCAGGGTCATGTTCGGTGGACCTGGTTGATCGGTGCGCGAACCGCTCGCAGGTCACAGCAGGGGGACATCGCTTCCTACCTTTGCTTCGCACGGGGTTAGGAGCCATTCCTACCCGGCTCTTGTCGCGTGCAACAGGGTCGC
>JACCTS010000130.1 GCA_013812245.1 Rubrobacter sp. | reverse complement strand
ACGCATCGCGGTGGCCGGCGCTCGCGCTGTTGTGCGTGGCGCAGTTCGTGGTGGTTTTAGATGTCACCATCGTTGCGATTGCACTACCTACGATACAGCGGGATCTCGGCTTCTCGCAGGCGAGCCTGCAGTGGGTCATCTCAGCATACACGCTCGTCTTCGGGGGATTCCTGATGCTCGCGGGCCGCGCGGCGGATCTGTACGGCCGGCGATTGTTGTTCATGATCGGGCTCGTACTATTTTCGGTGACATCGCTGGCGTGCGGTCTAGCGGCGTCTCCGCTCGCCCTCGTGGCGTTCCGTGTGGTGCAGGGGTTGGGGGCGGCGATCGTATCGCCGTCGGCGCTCTCGATACTGACCACGACGTTTCACGAAGGCGGGGCGCGGGATCGGGCGCTTGGTGTGTGGACGGCGGCTGCGGCGGGCGGGGGCGCGACAGGATGGTTGCTTGGTGGCGTCATCACCCAGGGACTGGGATGGGAGTGGATTTTCTTCGTCAACGTGCCCGTGGGGGTTCTCGGGTTGGCGCTGGCCCCCGTGCTGCTCCGGGAGAGCCGCGACCGAACCGCCCCGCCGCGGCTCGACGTAGCCGGCGCGGCGACCATCACGCTGGGGCTGACGTTGCTGATCTACGGTCTCACGAGGGCTGAAGAGGCGGGCTTCGGTTCGCCCGAGACGCTGGTCTTGCTCGGTCTCTCGATGGTATTCGTCGCTGCGTTCGTCCTGATCGAAAGCCGGGTCGAGCATCCACTCGTGCCACTGGGCATCTTGAGATCCCGCCATCTGGCCGTCGCCAACCTCGTCGCGCTCGCGCTGACCGCCTCGACCACCCCGGCCATGCTGATCTGCGTGCTCTACGTACAGCGCGTGCTGGGGCATGGGCCGGCCGAAGCCGGGCTGGCGTTCCCGCCGTTCAACCTGGCGGTGATCGCCGGTTCCCTCATCGGTCCCTGGTTCGCCAGCAGGGCAGGCGCCCGAACAGCCATGGTCTCCGGTCTACTCGCCATAGCCGTCGGCATTCTGCTTATGACCGGAATCTCGCCCGAAAGCAGCTACGCGGGCCATCTCCTGCCCAGCTTTGTACTGATGGGATGCGGCCTCGGAGTTGCATCCGTGGCCTCGACGGCCTCCGGCGCTTCCGTCGTCGGCCAAGACATGCAAGGTCTCGCCTCCGGGCTGCTCAACACCGCTGCCCAGTTCGGTACGGCCCTGGGACTCGCCATACTCATCCCGCTCTCCGCCGCACGCACGGATCTGCTCGCTGAATCCGGCGTCCGGCCGGATGACGCGCTCATCGGCGGATTCAGGCTCGCCTTCTTCGGCGCTACCGGCATCGCGGTTCTCGGTGCTTTCGTTGCGCTATCCCTGCTCATGCGGAGAAAAGCCCGGAAGCGGGAGTAGCTTCCGGGCTTCCGCCGACGGCTTCTAAGCGACGGAGTCCACGGCGCGGGCCTCCGGTATACTTTCACCTCAGACAAGCCAACCACTGGAGAATTTCTGTGCTGGCAAGAAAGCTGTTCACGGTCCATGAGTTCCATCGCATGGGAGAAGCCGGGATACTCCACGAGGACGACCGGGTGGAGTTGATCGAAGGTGAGATCGTCCAGATGGCCGCCATAGGCACCAGGCACTTCACGTGCGTCAACGGACTGACCAGACTCTTGGTGAGGGCCGTGGGCGACGAGGCCATCGTCAGCGTTCAGAACCCGGTCAGGCTGGATGAGCACAACGAGCCTCAACCTGACCTGGCGGTGATCCGCACGCGGGACTACAGAATTTCGCTCCCCGGCCCCGAAGACGTACGGCTCCTGATCGAGGTTTCCGACACCGCCTTAGCCTACGACAAGAACATCAAGCTGCCGCTCTACGCCCGATCGGGCATCCCGGAAGTCTGGATCGTAGACCTCACCAACGAAACCATCGAGCGCCACACCAACCCGTCCAGTGACGACTACCGAAACCTAGAGAAAGTGCGGCGGGGAGAGACCTTCCAGTTCGCCGCGCTATCCGGCCTGACGCTCCGCGCCGACGCCGTGCTCGGCTGACCCTTTTAGTCCCCGGACTGTTCAGGATTTTCGTCGGGATGCTCTACCCTGATACCTTCATCACTCCACCCATATTTCTCGTACCTGCTCGGATCAGCTTCGATTTCGTCATCGCCCGACTCCCAGATCCAGCGTTCCTTCTTGAGAGCAGCGTCTATCCGTGGCAGGTCGTTTTC
>JACCTS010000122.1 GCA_013812245.1 Rubrobacter sp. | reverse complement strand
CCTCTCCGTTCAGCTCCTCGACCCGCTCATCGAGCTCCGCCTCGATGTTCTTGGTGGCAATCGCCAGCCGGTCTTCGCCGGTGACGAAGTGGCTGGCCGGGTAGACGGTCACGACGTCGTGCTCGCGCAGGATCTCACCTGTCAACGGGTCCGCCTCGACCATGCTCTCGACCTCGTCGCCGAAGAAGGAGATCCGGTAGATAGAATCCTGGTAAGCCGGATGCACCTCCAGCACGTCGCCCCGCACCCGGAACGTGCCGCGGGCGAGCTGGAAGTCGTTTCGCGTGTACTGGATGCGGACCAGGTCCCGGAGCACGTCGTCCAGGTCGTAGGAGCCGCGCTTCTCGAGGAGGACCATCTTGGAGCGGTACTCCTCGGGACTACCGAGGCCGTAGATAGCGGAGACGGACGCCACCACGATCACGTCCCGCCGGGTGAACAGGCTACTCGTGGCGGAGTGGCGGAGGCGGTCTATGTCCTCGTTGATCTGGGCGTCCTTCTCGATGAAGGTGTCCGTGCGCGGGACGTAAGCCTCGGGCTGGTAGTAGTCGTAGTAGCTGACGAAGTACTCGACGGCGTTGTTGGGGAAGAACTCGCCGAACTCGCTGGCGAGTTGCGCGGCGAGCGTCTTGTTGTGTGCGATGACGAGCGCGGGCCGTCCGGCCTCCTCGATGACGCGCGCCATCGTGTAGGTCTTGCCGGAGCCGGTGACGCCGAGCAGGGTCTGGGCCTCCATCCCGGCTTCGAGACCGGAGACGAGCCCTTCTATGGCCCGCGGCTGGTCGCCGGTCGGCTGGTATTCGCTGTTTACCTGGAAGTTACTGCGAGTTTCGATCTAGGTCCCTCCCGTAGAGATCTTCGTAGACTTTCTGGGCCTCCAGCACGTCGTTCACGTACTCGCGGGTCTCCGCGAAGGGTATGTCACGCCGCACGTCGAAGCCCTCCTCGGAGGTCCAGGCATCCACCCGCCCCTCCCCCGAATTGTACGCCGCGAGCACCAATCTCTCATCCCCCGAATACCTCCCGTCGAGGTAACTGAGGTACCACGCGCCCATCCGCAGGTTGGTCCGGGGATTCCGGTAATCCCCCTCGATGCCGCTCCGCTCCGAGATGAACTCCGCCGTGGAGGGCAGTATCTGCATCAGGCCATACGCCCCCTGGTGGGACTCCGACTCGTGCCCGAAGCGGCTCTCAGCGTACACGACCCCGGCGATGAACGTCGGCTCGACGCCATGCTCCTCCCCCACCCGCCGGATGGTTTCCTCGTAACGCAAGGGATGCGTCGCCCGCTGCACGGTATCCGGCGCCCGCAGGACGAACGGCACGAGCGCGACGATGCACACCACAAGAATCGCAGCCGCCACCAGCCGCCGGCCCAGCTTCCGGCGCCGAACCCGCCATCTGCCGTAGCTACTCTCCTTGCCGTGGACCACCGCCCGGACCTCTCCCCCCCAACAACCTCTCCAGCAGCGCTTCTGCCTGCTCCTTAAGTTTATCCGGGTTTGCGTCGTTTTCTACGACGACGTCGGCCCGCCGCGCCTTCTCCTCACCGGAGAGTTGACGCGCCTCTATAGCCCGCAGCGCCGCTTCGTCCACCCCCCGCTCCCCGGCCCACGCCCGCCGCCGCTCCTCCGGCACGGTGACGGCGACCGTGAGATCGAAAGCCCCGCTTCTTTCCCCCTCGAAGAGCAACGGTATCTCGGCCACGAAAACCTCTGACTTCGAAGCCGAGATCCTACGATCCGTCTCCCGGCGCACGAGCGGGTGCAGGATGTTCTCCAGGTCACGCAGCGCCTCCGCGTCCCCGAACACCACGCGGCCCAGGGACTTGCGGTCTATGCCCCGCTCGCCCCGGACACACTCCCCGAAACGGTCGGTGACGCGCCGGATCGCCTCCCCGCCGCTTTCGAGGAGGTCGTGGACGATCTCATCGGCCGAGACGGTCTCCGCGCCAAGCTCGCCGAGCATGCGGACGAAGGTGCTCTTTCCAGAAGTGTAAGGGCCGGTGACCGCGATGGTCACCGGCCCCTGCTTGGGCTCCCTTGTCGAGAGGTCTGGCTCTACTTCTCCTCCAGGTCCAGGTCGCGCAGGGCATCGAAGGCGCCGGTGCGGAGGCCACTGCCCTCAGAGGAACTGCTGCTCCGGCCGCGGTCGCCGCCGCCACCTCGATCTTCACGGCGCGGGCGCTCGCTCCGCTCACCCCGGTCGTCCCGGTCGCGGCGCGGCGGCCGATCCTCCCGATCCTCGCGCTTCGGGCGGAGGGAGAGCGAAAGCCTCCTTCTCCGGGCGTCCACGTCTATGATGCGGGCGTCCACCTCGTCGCCGGAGCGAACGATCTCGTCCGGCGTCTCCACATGGTGCTCGGCAAGCTCGGAGATGTGGATCAAACCCTCCACGCCCTCGGCCACCTCGACGAACGCGCCGAAGGACACCAGCTTGGTGACGCGGCCCGGTATCTGCTCGCCGACGCTGACCTGCTCGACGATCTCCTGCCACGGGTCCTTCCGCGTCTGCTTGAGGCCGAGCGAGATGCGCTCGCGGTCGCGATCCACCTCAAGCACCTTGACCTTGACCTTCTCGCCGACCTCGACGACCTCGCTCGGATGATCGACGTGGTTCCACGAGAGCTCGGAGATGTGGATCAAACCGTCAATACCTTCGAGGTCCACGAACGCCCCGAAGTCCACCAGGTTGGAGACTGTACCCTCGACGATGTCGCCTTCCTGCAACGAGGTGAGGATACGGTCGCGCTCCTCCTTACGCTCCTCCTCCAGTACCGCCCGGCGGCTGAGGACCACGTTGTTGCGGCTGCGGTTGAGCTCGATGACCTTGCACTCGAGCTTGTCGCCGAGGAAAGCCTCCAGGTTGCGCACCCGCCGGATGTCCACCAGAGAAGCCGGCAGGAAGCCGCGGAGGCCGATGTCGATGATCAGACCACCCTTCACCACCTCTATGACCGGACCCTCGACGACGCGCTGGTCCTCGTAGGACTCCTGCACCCGGTTCCACGCCTTCTCGAACGCCGCCCGCTTGGCGGAGAGGATCAGCCGTCCGTCCTGGTCTTCCTTCTGAAGGACCAGCGCCTCGACGTGTTGCCCGAGCTCCACGATGTCGTGCGGGTCCGCGCCCTTGCGGATGGAGAGCTCGTTGGAAGGGATGAGCCCCTCGGACTTGTAGCCGATGTCCACGAGGACCTCGTCCTTGTCTATGCGGACCACGTCGCCTTCGACTATGTCGCCGTCCTTGAAATCTATCAGGACGCTCTCGTCGATGGGAACGACTTCTCCGTTCTCCTCCCGGAAGAAGTCCTTCATGGTTAGCTCGCGGGTCGCTTTTTCGGTGGTGTCTGTCATGTACCTGCTGTCTTCCTCGTCTCTTAGCTTGCCAGCGTAATTTGCGGATTATACTAGAATATCCGGGAAGTATCGGGCGATGCTCGCACGCGCGAACGTGCAAATCCCATTAATATTACAATGGCCGCACCCGGCCCCACCGATCCCCAGCCTTGACCTCGACCTCCAGCGGTGGGTCTAGATCGTAGGCCGAGATCATCCTCTCCGCCACGAGATCCGCCACCTCTTCTACCCGCTCCTCGTCAGCGTCGAAGACCAGTTCGTCGTGCACCTGCATGATCATATCCGTCTCTAGGCTCCGCAACTGCGGTTGCAGATCCACCATCGCCACCTTGATGATGTCCGCCGCCGTCCCCTGCACCCTGGCGTTGAACGCGAACCGCTCGCCCTGCTTGCGCTCGTTCTTGTTGGCGCTCCTGAGTTCCGGGACGTAGCGGCGCCGTCCGAAAAGCGTGGTGACGTACGGCGCTTCTCCAGTCTCCTCGGCGCGTTCGCGTGCCTCGGCGAAGGTGCCTTCGATCAGGGCCGTCACCTTCGGATATCGCTCCAGGTAACGGTCGATATACCGGTCCGCCTCCTTCGGGTGGATACCGCTCCCGAGGCGCATCGCCAGCCCGAAGCCGGAGATGCCGTACAGGATGCCGAAGTTGACCATCTTCGCCCGCCGCCGGAGTTCGGACGTCACGCTCTCCATGCGCACGTCGAAGATCTCCGACGCCGTCCGCGTATGAATGTCCTCACCGTTGCGGAAGGACTCGACCAGGGCGGGCTCGCCCGTCATGTGCGCCAGAATCCGCAACTCTATCTGCGAATAGTCAGCCACGACGAGCCTCCTGCCCTCGGAGGCGGTGAAAGCGTCCCGGATGCGCATGCCGAGTTCGGTGCGGACGGGGATGTTCTGCAAATTCGGCCGGTCGCTGGAGATACGACCCGTCGCGGTAGTGGTCTGATGGAGCTTGCCGTGGATACGGCCATCGTCCCGGATCTCGACCTTCAGCCCGTCCACGTACGTGCCCCTGAGCTTGGTCAGCTCCCGATAGCGAATGATGCGGTCAGCTATGGTGTGCCCATCGTTGGCGAGTTGCTGCAAGACCCTCACGTCCGTGGAATAGCCCGTCTTGGTCTTGCGGCCTTTGGGAAGGTCGAGCTCCACGAAAAGTATCTCACCGAGTTGCTTGGGTGAGCCGATGTTGAACTCGCGGCCCGCATCCTCGTAGATGTGCTGTTCGAGATTCTCGACCTCGCCCTCAATCTCCTCGCCGACCTCCTCAAGCACACCTACCTCGACCGGCATCCCGGCCCGCTCGATATCCCCCAGAACGTCCGCCAGCGGCAACTCCACGTCGTAGTACAGCCGTGCCAGAGCCATCTCTTCCAGTTCTCCGCTCAGCTTGGGGGAGAGCGCGTGGATCAAAGCCGCCCGCCGCGCGGCGTCCTCCACTCTGGGATCATCGTGCGTCACCTCGACCTCTGCCAAACCCCGCTCGGAGGCGAGAACGTCCAGCTCGTAGCTCCCGAGGCCGGGCTTTACCAGATACGCCGCGAGGTAGGTATCGAACTGGGCATCCCGGATACCAAGCGTTTTGGCGTCGTGTACCCTCAGCGGGCGATCCGGAAGTCCCTGGACGATACGCACCTCATCGTCAGAGACTGCGGCACACCACGAGCCATCCCCCACCGGCACAGCGCCCACAGGCTCGAAGCTCGGCTCTACCGGCTCAGTGTTAAGGCGCATGATTAACCGCTCCTCCGGTTCCATCTCCCCGCCACCGGCCACAGGCAGCTCGCCCAATCGGGCTGACAGGGTGCGGAACTCGTAACGCCTCGCGACGTCCCGAACCCCCGGTGAGACGCCCTCGAAACGAAGCGCCTCGGCATCAAATTGTACGGGCGCGTCGAAGCGCATCCTCGCCAGCTCCAGCGACATGAACGCGCTCTCGCGTCCCTCCTCCAGCTTCTTCTTTGTCCCCTTGGCGGAAATGTTCTCCAGGTTCTCGTAGACGCCTTCGAGGGTGTCGAACTGCTGCAAGAGGTTCGCCGCGCCCTTCGGGCCGATCCCACGAACCCCCGGAATGTTGTCCGATGAGTCGCCGGTGAGGGCTTTGTAGTCTGGGATCTGCTCCGGCGTCACGCCGTACTCCCCGACGACCTCATCACGTCCATACGTCTTGGTTTCTGAGACGCCACGGGTAGTACGCAGCACCTTCACATTGCCGTCCACCAGTTGCATGGCGTCCTGGTCGCCGGTCACGATGAACAGCTCCACGTCATCAGGGATCTGCCGGGACATGGTAGCCAGGGCGTCGTCCGCCTCGAAGCCTTCGGCCCGAACAGCGGGGATGTTCATGGCTTCCAGGATCTCGTCCAGATGGTCGAGTTGCGCCCTCAACTCCTCTGGCATGGCGCTCCGCTGGGCCTTGTACTCGGGGAAGATCTCCATCCGAAACTCGGGCATCCCACTGTCCCAGACCACCCCGATCCCGACTTCCTCCTCGGAATCCAGCAACTTGAGGAGCATGCTCGTGAACCCGTACAGGGCGTTGGTCGGCAGGCCGCTAGAGGTGGCTATGCTCTGCGGCAGCGCGTAGAACGCCCTGTAGAGCAGGGAGAAACCGTCGATGAGATAGACACGCACTCGTCTAATTATACCGAAGAAGCAGCCGAAAATGAGGGCCATTTCGACAGGCAGGCGGGTAGCGTTCGCACCAGGCGAACCGTATACTGTCGGCCAGTCGCCCCAGGCGGCCGATGCGTCTCCATCAACTTGTTCAATCATCCGCATTACCGGCTACCGTCGCGCCTGTCATGCGCGCGACCTACCGCAAAGAAGGAGACGATGCACATGAGCACGGGCACGGCCGAAGTGAACGGCGCTTCAATCCGCTACGAGATTCTGGGCGAAGGCGATCCGCTGGTCCTGGTTCACGCGGGGATAGCGGACAGCAGGATGTGGGAGCCGCAGATGGAGGAATTCGCGCGGAGGTACCGTGTGATCCGGTACGACGCGCGGGGTTTCGGCAGGACGCCATCCGTGGCAGGACCGTACTCGCACCACGAGGACCTGCGCGGCCTGCTCAACCACCTCGGCATCAAACGCGCCACTTTCGTGGGCTGTTCGATGGGTGGTGGGGTCATACTAGACTTCGCGCTCTCGTACCCGGAAGCGGTCGCAGCCTTCGTGTTGGTGGGTTCCGCCATTGGCGGATTCAACCCCGACGTGGAGCCTCCCAAGGAGTGGGATGAGTTGGTGGCCGCCGACGAAGCCGGAGACCTTAAGCAGATCTCCGAGCTGGAGGTTCGGATGTGGGTTGACGGTCCCGGGCAAGGAACGAGCCGTGTGGAAACCGAGATCCGGGACCTGGTCAGGGAGATGAACCTCATCGCCCTGCGCAACGAAGACTCCGAATTGGGTGAGGCGCTGGAACTGGAACCGCCGGCCGCGGACCGGTTGCACGAGATACAGGCCCCCGCGCTCGTCATAGTTGGAGACCTGGACCAGCCCAAGACCATCCAGGGCGCAGACCTTCTATCGCGGAGCATCCCCGAAGTCCGCAAAGTCGTCATGCCAGGCACGGCGCACCTGCCCAACATGGAACGCCCCGAGGAATTCAACCGCATCGTTCTGGACTTCCTGGCAGAACTTCCGTAGCGCACCAGAAAAGCCCGGCGCGAGATGTGCGCCGGGCTTCCGAGATTCGCGGTAGAAGGCAACTATCGTTCGGGCACCTCGAACTCGAAGGTCCAGGGACCGGCGATCTTCTCTCTCGACACTATCCAATGTGGATCGTCAGCCTTGGGTGAGACGCCCTCTATCTCTGCGACGGTCAGGGAGTGGCTGCCCGGTTGATCGTACAGGGATCTGAACAGGTCATACTCGACACAACCGATCTCCTCCTCAGGTGGAACTTCATAGAGTGTGTCGTTGGAGAACACGTCGCTCTCGGCCACGTTGGGTCTCTCCACGACGGGGACCCAAGTGTACTTCTCGTCCCGTGGTGGATCGAAGCATAGCGTTGCCTCGGTTCTGGCTGGGGAGTTTTCCACCCGTTCCAGGGTCATAGGAATCCCGTTTGCTTCCACGGTCTCCCCGATCTGGATCACCTCCACTTCATGGACCGGGACGTCGAAGTCGAAGACGAGGTTCCTGCCCGCACCTATCTCCGAAGAGGCGTGCTGCCCATCCGCCCTGGCCTTCGGATTGAGTTTCAACTCGAACCGAAACTCATGCTTTTCAGCGACGTCCAGTTTCTTCGAGGGTTCGAAGAAGGCCAGGTCCGAGACGCGGTCCCCACCTTCGTTTTTGTACATGGGGTCGGTGATCATCCCGCCACCACCGACGTACTCGAAAGCTTTACCGCTTCCGTCAGAGACCATTGGTAGACTGGAGGTTGGGTATCCTTCAAACTGGTTCTGGAAGCCTTCCACCGAGTAGCCGATCACCACGTTATCCTCATCGGCGTAGGCCCGTTCAAGGGTGAAGGTAATGCCGTCCACGGTCTGTTTCTGATTCAACTGAACGCCCAGGCTAGACTCCCTGATCTCAGACGCAAAGTCCTGGAATAGTTCGTCGATCCACCCGATGGCGGCAAAGCCCACCGTGCCGAAGAGCATCATCAGCAACACCATGAAGACCAACCCTGCTCTCGTGCGAGGCACCAGACGGAACCGCCGTGAATGGGGCGAGCCGGTCACTGCCGCGTCTCCGCTGATGCTCTCCCGGATCTCGGGCCACGGGTCCGCTTCGTCGGGCACCCTCATCTCGGCGTACCTGTGCAGTGCCTTGCTTATGCGCTCGTGTTTATTCATGGCCGTTCCTCCTTCCTGCGGAATCCGCGGATAGAGCACCGACCGTCACCGGCGGCTCCTGGCTCGTGGATGAGCCCGCCGCGTAGAACTGCGGGCTCAGGAGGTTCTTGAGGCTCTTGCGCGCGGCGTTGAGGCGGGATTTGATCGTTCCCGGCGGGGTCGCCGTGCGCCCGGCCATCTCCGCCTCGCTCATCCCCAGGTAGTAGCGTTGCACCACCACCGCTCGTTGGGCCGGAGGCAACTGCTCCAGCGCACCCCATACCCTGCGTTGTGTCTCCGCCTCTTCCGCCTGCTCGTGCGGTCCCGTACCGGGGTCCGCAAGACGAACCATCAGGTCTTCGGTGTCTCCCTGGTAGAAGGAGAAGGTTCGTTCGCAGCGGGAGGCGGCTTTGATCGCGTCGTTGACCACGATCTTCATGAAGTACGGGCCGAAGGAACGCTCGGCGTCGAAGCGTCCGATTCGTTCGTAAACTCGCACGAACGCGGCCTGCACTATCTCCTGGGCGAGCCCCGTGTCGTGGACGATCATATCCACCGCCCGCACGGCCCGGGTGTGGTGCAACCTCACCAGCGCCTCCAGCCCGCCGATGTCGCCTTCCTTGAGGCGTCCTATCGCCCTGCGTTCCTCCATCCGTTTCCTCTCGGTCGGTCAGCCGTCGGGGATCCCTACTTCATATATCCCCGAGCGGCACGAAAGGTTCAGAGGAGGCCAGGAAACGCCTGCAGAGCAGCCGTCCTATAGACGGCGAAGGACCAGTTCTCCGTCGTCCTCCCCACTGTTCGTCATCTCGTAGCGTTCCAGCCGGTAGGACTCGTACATTTCGGCCGTGATGCGCGCCGCATCCTGATGCAATTTCCCGCCCGAGGCTCTCCGCGCTGATTCTTGGTCTTCCCACAGGCAGAAAGACAGGCATTGACCCTGCTCGTTCGCTTCGCCCTTGAAGTAATGGAGCAGGCCCCCGGACCTCAAGGCTTCCTCGTACGCGCGGTCGTCGTACTCGCGCAGGAGATCCAGATCCGCCGCCGGGCGCCGCACGGAGCGGAAGACGACCAGGTAAAGCGCGTCAAACGGGTAGCCAGCGACCGCGGACCAGTCAAAGCCCTTCTGTATCGGCAGCGTCGCGTAGTTCTGGTGGATGGGTAATACTTGCTGGCAGGCTTCTTGCAGGCCCACCCGAAGGTCGAAGGTCATACGTCACCTCTCCGGATCTCTATGCTCTGGGCATCACCTCCTCTGGTACGGCAAGCCCCTTGAACCTTCCCTTCTTGCCGATGGCGGTGCCACGAACATCACCTGGTTCGCGCAGCGACGTGTGCCCGAACCCGTAGCGGCCGTACGAGAGCCGCTTCAACCGGAAAGACGGCGCATAGAAAGAAAGCGCGCAATTTATATGTAATCCATCGAACACGAAGCCTACTATACGCTGTCACGAAGACGAAGTCCATTTAGTTTATGAAGAAGTCTTCTACATCTCGCCGAGGTAGGCTTCGCGGACCTTGGGGTCTTTGCGCAGCTTCTCGGCGGAGGCGGAGGTGACGATGGAGCCGGTTTCCATAACGTAGCCGCGGGTGGCTATTTCCAGGGCCACGTTGGCATTTTGTTCGACGAGCAGGATGGTCGTCCCTTGCGCGTTGATCTCCTTGATGATGTCGAAGATGCGCTCGACGAGCACCGGAGCCAGGCCCATCGAGGGCTCATCGAGAAGGAGGAGTTTCGGGCGGCTCATAAGGGCGCGGCCAATGGCGAGCATCTGCTGCTCGCCGCCACTCATCGTACCGGCCTCCTGCTTGGTGCGCTCCTTGAGGCGCGGGAAGAGTTCGTAGACGCGGTCCATGTCCTCGCGGATACCTGAACGGTCGTTGCGGTGGAAGGCGCCCATCTCCAGGTTTTCGAGGACGGACATGCGGCTGAAGATCTTGCGTCCTTCCGGGCTCTGGGCGATGCCGCGTCCGATCATGTCGTGCGCCGGAAGCCCCTGTATCTCCTCGCCATCGAAGATGACCTTTCCTTCCCGCGGCTGCAAGACGCCGTGGATGGAGCGCAGCGTCGTGGTCTTGCCCGCGCCGTTCGAGCCGATGAGCGTGACGACTTCGCCCTCTTCGACGGAGAGCGAGACCCCACGCAGGGCCTGGATATTGCCGTAGTAGCTGTGGACGTTCTCGACTTCGAGGAGAGCCATGACCCTATCCCGTCTTCGCCGTGCCGAGGTACGCTTCGATCACCTTCGGGTCCTCGCGCACTTCTCGGGGGGTTCCCTCGGAGATCTTCTCTCCGTGGTCGAG
>JACCTS010000070.1 GCA_013812245.1 Rubrobacter sp. | reverse complement strand
CTCGACGGCAGCGTCCTGAACGTCGTGGATACCCCGGAAGGCCCTGGCATCGGCCTCACCCCGCCCGACGACCAGCCTTCCGTGAACGGTACGTCGTAAGGGAAACCGGCCACCAGCCGTAGCAAAGCCCGGCCGCTGACGATGGATGCTCTCGGGGCTCACGTCGTCATCGTCGGCGGCCCGGAGCCGGAGGACGAACTGCTCGCCATCGTGCTCGACGACGGTGAAGCGATACCGCTCTTCGATTCCATCGAGGAAGCCGAAGAATTTCTGGATTCGACGGGGGATTTCGGAAACGACTGGAAAGCGCGGGAGGTTTCGGCGGAAGCCCTGATCTCACTCCTCGAATACCAGGGCGAGGAGGTTCCCTACGTTGCACTGAGCCCGCCACCCGAACGTCTCGAAGGCGGCATGGAAGTGAACGTCCTCAACCGCGAGGTCCTCATCGGCCTGCTGCGACGCCAGACGGCCGCGGAGACACCCTCGGAGGAGCCGGCTTCAGAGAGAACGGGCTTCTGGCGGCGGCTGCTCGGCCGGTAGGCTTCCTGGCCTCTCGAAGTCGAGCGTGAAGGCCGGGAATCCACCGTACCGGGCGACGAGCCGGAACCCCACGGCTTCGACCTCGCGACGTACGTTGGCGGGCCGACGATAGTCCGGGTCGCCGAAGACCTCCGTTATGCAGAGGATTCCGCCGGGCCTGAGTGCTGTGAAGATTTCGCGGAGCGCCGCCTCCCTGTCGCGCACCTCGCCAAGGACCATTGCCAGGATCGCCCGGTCAAAAACCCCTTGCTCCAGCGCGCCTTCGCCGAGCCCGGCACTCAAGGACCGCACGTTATGGAGGCCCTGCGCCGAGATTCTCTCTTCCAGCTTGCGAAGCACCGCGGGCTGGCCGTCGAGGGCGACGATCTCTCCGGTCTCTCCGACCGCTTTCGCCAGCGGAACGGTCAGACGCCCCGGACCACAGCCAGCGTCGAGGACGCGCATGCCGGGCGCGAGGCCGGCGCGCTCCAACAATAGCTGCCTCCCGACGAAAATCTCCGCGATGGGATTCTCGAAGAGGAAGGTGAGTGACGGCGGATGCGGTATGGGGCGCCGACGCTGCCGCAGGAAGCCGATCATCACCAGGCCAGCGACGACCAGCAGGGTGTAGAATCCCATCTTTCTTCCCATTCTGCGGAGCGTACCAGCGCACGCTGGGGGACGCCCGTCCTCTTCTACGCCTCTCGTATCAGGATAGCTGCTTCCGCTGGCGTGAGAGGCATGTGGGTCGGGGGCCCGAGCGTCATGCGCCGGATGAAGCCGACGCCTTCATGATATGGGTGGTAGGAGGGGAAGGAGATCAGGTAGAAGCGTCCGGGGCCGCGCCGGCGAGGATGATGTTCGATCCAGAGCATTGGGCGTGGCAGGTCCGGTAGGGTGCCGGTGAAGTGATCCGTTATTATCTCTGCCGCGAGTTGCGAGGACATCTCCGTGACGCTCGCGCTTCCGGCGGCTTCCGGCAACTCCTCACAGACGACCACGGGTGCGTCCCCTGTGGCGCCTTCGTAGATCCGGATCCAACAACACCCAGCCCCGAAAGAGTAGCCTTTCCGGTGCCGCAGGTACTCGTGCGTAAGGTTCAACGCGTTCCGGCCCTCTCTTCGCGCCACGCTTCAAGCAACCCGTGCTCTTTCTTCGAGTCGAGGCCCGCATCGTACACCGCATCTTCGATATCGCGCTCGTATTCCAGCACGTCCCGTACGGTCTCCTCCACGGGCCGAAATTCGAGCCCGGCGGCGACCGCCCGGGAGTTGTCCACTGCCAGAAGGCTCGCATTTTCCTCCGGGAGCCAGAGGGGCAACTCGGTGAAGGGTTCGACGGTGCGCTCCTCCAGAAACGCATCGTCCACCCACGCGAAGCTGACATCGCTTCCGGCGGCGTTTGCACACGCTTCAAGCAAGTGGTCCATCGTGAGTTCGCTCTTGGGGCCGATGGCGTTATAGGCTCCGGCTTCGCCACGCTCGGCCATGGCGAGGATCCAGAGCGCCAGATCCCTGGCATCCACGAACTGCACGGGCCGCTCCGGCCTGCCAGGCGCCAGAGCTTCGCCACCCCTCGCCGCGCGCCGGGGCCAGTATGCGAAGCGTCCCGTGGGATCGTGGGGTCCGACGATGAGGCCGGGACGCACGGAGATCACCCGGCCCGGCAGGATCTCTTCAGCCGCTTGCTCGCACAATGCCTTGAGCGCGCCGTACGTCTCGCCGGTCACTTCCTCCACTGACTCGTCATCGAGAACAGCCACCGGCGCCGATTCGTCAGCGCCCGGCGGCAGGGATTCGTCATAAACCGAGATGCTGGAGACGAACACGTAGCGATCCACGGCATCCGCTAGTAGCTCCGCCGAAGCCCGCACGACGCGCGGCACATAGCCACAGGTATCCACGACAGCGTCCCACTTCCGGCCCCGGAGCGCCGGGAGGTCGCCGTCGCGGTCACCTCGCAGGGTCTCGACCTCCGGGAAGAGGTCCGGGGCGCTGCGGCCCCGGTTGAAGAGCGTGACCTGGTGGTCACGGTCGAGCGCGGCCCCGACCAGGTGTCGCCCCACGAAGCGCGTCCCGCCGAGGACGAGCAGGTCCATACCGCCTCCCGTGACTAGCTCCGGTTCGAGATCCCGGAGGCGCGGTCTACGATGCGGTCGATGAGGCCGTACTCGACGGCTTCTTCCGGGCTCAGGATGAAGTCGCGGTCGGTATCGCGTTCGATCTTCTCGACCGGCT
>JACCTS010000063.1 GCA_013812245.1 Rubrobacter sp. | reverse complement strand
CCCTCGGTGCTCTCGCGCCGCTCGGCGCGTTGCTCTCGGCCCTGCCCACCGTCCTGGTCGCCCCTGCACTCGCGGTCATCATGGGGGTGGGTTTCGTCGCCGGCATCCACGTCATCCCGATGGTGCTACTGCTCAACACTGCCTTCCCGCTGGACGGCGGACCGGCTCCGGCGCTGTGGGCGGCAGCCCTCCTACTCGGTGCCCAGTGCACGCTCCTGCTCACCCCGTTTTCGAGCGCCGTCACCATGCTTTCGCGGCTGACCGGGCTGCACCCGCTGGAGATAGGTCCCAGGCGCAACCTGGGGTTCGGCCTACTCATGGCCGTCGCCGCTATGGTGTACCTGGGGCTCTTGACCTTGCTGCTCCTGTGACAACGCGTAGAGGAAGGGTCGACCCTTCCTCTACGCGCGCTGGTCAGCTTTTCAGCACTTCAGCTTGTCAGCCTCTTGTTTGCTGACTTGCTGACATACGCGGGATCTACGCGGTCCGGTAGGCTACATACTCCTCCTTCTGTACCCGCTGCGCGCGGCCTTCGAGGACGAGGTGGTCGAGGTGTGCAAGCGTCTCGGCGAGCGCGAAGCACCGCTGGTGCTCTGTCAGGGTGCCTCGGAACACGATGCGGGAGACTTCATACGGGGTCTTCGGGCGGTCGGAGATCTCTCGCCGCATCACCGCCAAACGCTCCTCGTGGTGGGATACCAACTCTCTAATCCGTCCGTCGAGGTCGTGAAAGACGGGGCCGTGTCCGGGGAGCACGAGGTCCACGCCGAGTCTGCGCATGCCCTCCAGCGACTCCAGGTAGCGGGCGAGCGGGTGCGGTTCGGACTCGGGCCAGAGCCCGATGTTAGGGGTGATCCCGAGCAGCAGATGGTCCGCGGCGAACAGGATGCCCCTCGCCTCGTCGTGCAGCACGATCTGGTTGTCCGCATGCCCCGGGGCGTGGACGATACGGGCAGCGCTTTCCCTGAGTGGCAACTTCCCACCGGGGCGGAGCGGAACCATCTCTTCGGGCAGCGGCAGAACATACCTCATCACGGCGGCTGCCTCTTCAGCCATGTCGCGGTCCATACCTTGCCGCACCAGGTACTCCATGAATGGTCCGGTATCCGAGGAGCCCCAGAGTTTGCGGGCGGAGGGGATCTCCCGCTCCATCATGCAGACCGGCGCGCCGGTCTTCTCTCCAAGCCATCGCGCCGCCCCAATGTGGTCGGGGTGGAAGTGCGTCACCACGATCCGGTCCACGTCCCACGCGAGGTCGCAGCCCGCCGCGCCGGCCCCCGCCTCCCACGCCGCGCGGGCCGGCGGGTAGTCGTACCCCGCGTCCACCAAAGTCCAGCCACCGTCGCCCCGGACTAGGTATACAGAGACAAAGCGAAGCGGGAACGGTACCGGCAGCTTGAGTTGCCAGACTCCCTCCGCCACCGGGGCACCTTCACCGATGGGTTGTGTGGCGAGCCCGGAGGGGGCGACGGTCACGCTATTGCCCCGAAGAAATCGGAGATCTCACGGTTGGCGAGTTCAGGCCGCTCGTAGTGCGCAAAGTGGCCGGCTACCCTCATTGGGGAGAAATCTACGTCTGCGAAGTAGTCCTCGAGCCGGTCGGCCCACTCGACCTTGAGCACGCTGTCGCTCTCACCCCACCGGACGCGGGTGGGTGTCTCTATCTTCGGCAACTCAGGCGGGCCGTGGCGGATGAGATCCAACCTCGACTCGTTCGTGCTTGTGTACCAGTCGAATCCGCCCTGGAGGTTGCCCGGCTTCATGAAGTTGTCCACCCAGAGGTCGAGGTCCTCGTCGAAAAGACCCGGTTCGTGGGACCAGTGGTCGAGGAAGTGGCGGATGTAAGCCTCGCACGTCTTCCGGTTCTCCCCCACCAGGGAGGCGGCCCACGGCTGCTGGTTGAAGGTCTGGTACCAGATCTCGTTTATGCTATCCGGCGCCGCCCATCGCCTCCCGATCCCCGGATACGGACAGTCGAAGAAAAACATCCCGCTCAAACGCTCCGGATACTTCCGGGCGAACCCCTGGGCCACGTAGGCGCCCACGTCGTGGCTGACGATCCCGAACCTCTCGAAGCTCAAAGAGTCAGCGAGGGCGCGCAGATCCTCCACGAGGTTGCCCAGAAGCCTATTCGGGGGGTCGGGCAGGCCAGGCTTGTCAGTGTCGCCGAAGCCCCTGAGGTCAGGCGCGACCACGTCGAACTCTCCGGCGAGGACCGGGATGTTCTTGCGCCACGTATACCAGAACTCGGGCCACCCGTGCAGCAGCACCAGGGGAAGTCCTTCACCGTGGCGAACGTAGTGGACCCGGATACCGTTGGCGTAGGCGTACTGATCGTTCCACGCGGGTCCGTTCATCATAACTTCTCCATGCTGACGACTAGTTCTGCAGGTTCTCGAAGATACCTGCGGCTCCCATACCGCCGCCGATGCACATGGTGACGAGGCCGTACTTCGAGCCGCGGCGCTTCATCTCGTGGATAAGCTGCACCGTGAGCTTGGTACCCGTCGCGCCCATCGGGTGGCCGAGGGCGATGGCCCCACCGTGCACGTTGGTCTTGTCGAAGTCCATGCCGACCTCACGGATCACGGCGAGAGCCTGGGCCGCGAACGCCTCGTTGAACTCGATGAGGTCGATGTCGTCCATCGTGAGCCCGGTCTGCTCCAAAACCTTCGGGATCGCCACCGTAGGCCCTATGCCCATGACCTCGGGCCTGACGCCCCCTACGGCGAACCCGACGAAGCGGACGAGCGGCGTTAGACCACGCCTCTCGGCCTCTTCCCTGTCCATCACCACGACGGCGGCCGCGCCGTCGCTCCTCTGCGAGGAATTGCCAGCCGTGACGGTGCCATCCTGCTGGAAGGCAGGCTTCAGGTTGGCCAGCTTCTCGGCCGAGGTGTCGCGAGGGCCCTCATCACGCCCGAATGTCGTCTCAGTGTGCTGGGCTTCGCCGCTCTCATCGACCCACTCGAACTCGACGTCGAGAGGCACGATCTGCTCGTCGAACACGCCGCCCTCGACGGCTTCCCTGGCCAAAGTGTGGCTGCGGAGGGCGAACTCGTCCTGGTCTTCGCGGCTCACGTCGAACTCGCGGGCGACCTGCTCGGCGGTCAGGCCCATGCCCATGTAGGCTGCCGGGTTGATCTCCATGAGCCGCGGGTTGGGCGAGAAATTGGGCATCTCGATGGTCGAAGACATGTGCTCGGTCCCCCCAGCCAGTATGGTCGTCGCATTTCCGACCATAATCCGCTCCGAGGCCATAGCAATAGTCTGAAGCCCCGAAGAACAGAACCGGTTGACCGTCTGCGCCGGCACCGCATCAGGCATCCCCGCAAGCAACGAAGACAACCTTGCGACGTTATATCCCTGCGTTCCCTCGGGCATAGCACACCCGATAATAACGTCTTCCACGTCCCCTTTCTCCAGCCCTTCCGCCCGTCTGACGGCCTCACCGATAGCGGCTGCGGCCATATCGTCGGGACGACTGGCACGCAACGTACCCTTCGGCGCACGCCCCACAGCGGTTCTGACTCCCGAAACTATTACGGCTTCTTTCATGGTCGCTCCCTTCGGTCGCTCAG
>JACCTS010000026.1 GCA_013812245.1 Rubrobacter sp. | reverse complement strand
AGATACGTGTTCTCCCCGAGGGTAGTAACGTCCTGGATCAGGGGCGCGGGCGCGAGCATGAACCCGACCCTGATGCCGGGGCTCAGAAGCTTGCTGAAGGAGCTCATGGTGATGACGTGCGAAGGGTCTATCTCCCGCAACATCGGAAGGTCCTCGCCCCTGTAGCGCAGCTTGCGGTAAGGAATGTCTTCTATCACCCAGAACCCGTACTCGTCCGCCAACTCCACCACCCGCCGCCGCTTCTCCAGCGAGAGCGTCGCGCCCGCCGGGTTCTGGAAGTCGGGGACAAGATAGAGGAATGCCGGAACCTCGCGCTCTAGGACAGCCTCCAGCCGCTCGACGCTGATGCCGTCTTCTTCTAGCGGGATGCCGATGGCGCGGGCGCCGCGGCGGCGGAACGTTGTGATCGCACGGTCGTAGCTCGGCTGCTCTGTGAATACCGCCGCACCATCCCGGACGAGATGCGCCGCAACGAGATCCTGCAACTGTAACGAGCCGTTGCCGACCAGCACCTCGTCGTCGGAGACTCCGTACTCCCGTGCGAGTTCCCCGCGTAGCGGCGCGTATCCAGGCTGCTGGCCGTACTGCAAGACCACGGCCGCGTCGTTGCGGATCGCCGCGTCGAAACATTCGCCCAACTCGTCCGTCGGGAACGCTTCGGGCGGCGGCACGCCCCTGGTGAATACGATCTTCTCCGTTGCGGTCATTTTGCTCCAGTCTGTAGCCGGGTTCCGGCCCCCAATCCTAGTTTGCACCGGGGGGTAAACGCAAGCGGGCCAGCCTTCTCGCCCCCGTGTGAAGTAATCAATCGCGACCTCTCGAATTATCCGTGATACGGTATATGTTTTGGTGGGCTCGCAACCCTGACACGGTAGAAAGGAAACCAAAGCATGACGTTTGTACAGGTTGGAAACGAGAACGGTGCGCCAGTCGAACTTTACTATGAAGACTACGGCTCCGGGAGCCCGGTAGTCCTGATCCACGGGTGGCCGCTCAGCGGACGGTCCTGGGAGAATCAGGTGCCGGCGCTCGTCGAAGCTGGCCACCGGGTCATCGCCTACGACCGTCGCGGATTCGGCAAATCCTCCCAGACCTGGGGCGGCTATGACTACAACACCTTCGCTGCGGACCTCGAAGCGCTGCTCACGAGCCTCGCCCTGAGCGACGCTACGCTGGTCGGCTTCTCGATGGGAGGCGGCGAGGTCGCAAGGTATATCGGCCGTTACGGCACCGCGCGCGTGTCGAAAGCCGTACTGGCCTCCGCCGTGCCACCCTACCTCTACCAGAGCGATGACAACCCTGAGGGCGGGCTAGACGACGCGACGATCCAGCAGTTCAAGGATGGGGTGCGCGGCGACCGCATCGCGTTCCTCGACGGGTTCACCACCGACTTTTTCACGGCGGGCGACCGGACCGACCTGATCAGCGAGCCCAACCGGCTCTACAACCGTGAGATCGCGGCCTTCGCCTCGCCGAAGGGAACACTGGACTGCATAGACGCGTTCGGGCGCACCGACTTCCGCGCCGATCTAGAAGAGTTCGACGTGCCGACGTTGATCATCCACGGCGACTCAGACGCGATCGTCCCGTTTGAAGTCAGCGGCCGGCGCTCGCACGAGATGATCTCCGGTAGCTCACTGGAGTTGATTGAAGGCGGACCGCACGGCATCAACGTCACCCACGCCGAACAGTTCAACCGCGCGCTGCTCGACTTCCTCGGATAGTACTCAACCGCGAGGGGCGGCGGTAATAAGCGCCGCCCCGCTTCCATGTTCGAGTCAGTTGGAAGCGACAGTCCTCGGAGCGCTGCTACCAGGCTCGATACTTACTCAGGACACCTGCTCCATCTCCGGCTCCACTTCGGTGTCCGGCGCAACTGGGGACGTGTATGAGATGCACTTCGAGCCAAGGATCTGCTTCAACTCCGCGTGCAGGTCGGAGGAATCCTCGATGGCGCAGATGAGCTCTTCGATTCCGTCTTCCCTGGAATACAGGAACACGGGGCTCTGTCCCGGATACCAGCCCAGCAGGTCGAAGGCCCGCGAAGCCTCTTCGCGCGAGCGGCCGATGAACGTCGCGGCGTCGAGATACAGCGGGTCTGGTCCAGGCTCCAGGTGCAGTTCCTCCATCTCCAACGCCACGATGCGCGGGATGCCCTCCTTGCGCTCCACCCTTCCCTTGACCTTGAGGACCGCGTCCTCGCGCACGCACTCCACGCAACTCGCGTAGACCTTGGGGAATACGATCACCTCGGCCAGCCCCCTCGTGTCGTCGAGCTGGAGCATCGCCATGTTGTCGCCCTTGCGCGTGGTGTTGACCCGCACGCTCGTAGCGAGCCCCCCGACCCACACTACAGCGCCGTCGCGGCAACCGTCGAGGTCGGAGACCGTCGTGTTGACGTGCTTGCCCAGCTTGTGCATGACGGGACGCAGCGGGTGGTCCGAGACGAACAGGCCAAGGGCCTCCTTCTCCCACTCCAGCCTCTCACGGCGATCGTCTTCGAGGTCTGGGATCGCCGGCTTCGGCGGCGCTATCTCCTCGGCGGCGAACATCGAGAACTGGTCGTCGTTCGCGTCCTTGAGGCTCCGGGCCGCCCGCTCCACGGCCTTCGCGTGGACCGCGAGCATGGCAGCCCTAGATGAACCGACGTTATCGAAGGCTCCGCACTTGATCAGGGACTCCAGGGTGCGCTTGTTGTACGTCTTCGGGTCAACCCGCTCGCAGAAGTCGAAGACGTCGGTGAAGGGACCGCCCTCTTCCCTGGCGGCAATGATCGCCTCGACCGTGTTCTCCCCGACGTTCTTGACCGCCGAGAGCCCGAACCGGATGGTGTCATGGACGACCGTGAAGCGCCGCCCGCTCTCGTTCACGTCCGGCGGAAGCACCTCTATCTTCATCGCTCGGGCTTCGGCCACGTACTGTGGCACGCGGTCTTTGGTGTTCATCACGCTGCTCATCAGGGCCGCCATGTACGCCTCGGGGTAGTGCGCCTTGAGGTAAGCCGTCTGGAATGCCAGGAACGAGTAGCACGCGGAGTGGCTCTTGTTGAACGAGTAGCCGCCCGCTTTCTCCATCCAGTTCCATAGCTCTTCGGCGACGTGCGGCGCGACCCGGTTCTCCTCGCACCCCTCGGTGAACTTGTCCTTGAGCGGCGCGAGCAGCTTCACGTTCTTCTTGCCGATAGCCTTGCGTAGCGTGTCGGCTTCGCCCGGCGTGAAGCCGCCCAGCGATTTGCTGATCTCCATGAGTTGTTCCTGGTAGGCCGCGACACCGTACGTGGGCTCCAGGATGGGCTTAAGGCGTTCGTCCGCATACTCGACGCTCTCGGGGTCGTGCTTGCCCTTCTTGAACGTCGGGATGTAGTCCATCGGGCCGGGACGGTACAGGGCGTTAAGGGCCACGAGGTCGTCGAAGCGGTCGGGACGGACCTCCTGGAGCATCCGCTGCATCCCGCTCGACTCGAACTGGAACACGCCGAAGGTATCTCCCCTGGCGAAGAGCTTCAGGGTCTTCTCGTCGTCGAGGGGGATGCCGGCGATGTCCACCTCCTCGCCTGTCGCTTCCCTGATGGTCGCCTGGGTCTCCTCGATCACGTCGAGGTTCCGCAGCCCCAGGAAGTCCACCTTCAGCAGACCGAGCGCCTCCACATCGGACATGGGATGCTGGACCATCACGGAGTTCTCGTCCTTCGCGATGCGCTGGAGCGGCACGATGTCCGTGAGCGGCTCCTCGGAGATCACGACCCCGGCGGCGTGGGTCCCGGCGTGGCGGGCGAAGCCCTCTATCTCGAAAGCGGTGTCGAGGACCTGCTTCCCGTCTTCGTTCCTCTTCACGAACTCCATGATGTCGCGGGCCGCGCCCGGATGCTTCTCGCCCGCGACGTAGAGCCCGTCCTCGCCCGGCGTCAGCACGTCGCGAAGGGTGGTGCCGACCGGCTTGTCCGGGATGAACTTGGCGAGCCTGTCCGTGTCGGAGTACGGATACTGGAAGATGCGGCCTGAGTCCCTGATGGCGGCCTTCGCGCCGATGGTCCCAAACGTGATGATCTGGGCTACGTGCTCGTGGCCGCCGTACTTCTCGGTGACGTAGCGCATCACGTCAGCCCGGCCCGAGACGGAGAAGTCTATGTCAACGTCAGGCATGCTGATGCGATCCGGGTTCAGAAACCGCTCGAAGAGCAGCGAGTACTTGAGGGGGTCGAGGTCGGTGATCTCCAGCGCGTAGGCGACTATCGAGCCGGCAGCCGAACCGCGTCCGGGTCCGACCGCGATCTTTCTATCCTTGGCAAACTTCACGAAGTCCCAGACAATAAGGAAGTAGTCCGCGAAGCCCATCTTGCCGATGGTAGCCAGCTCGAAGTCCAGCCGGCGTTGGATCTCGGGGTCTTTTGCCCGCGAGCCGTACCGCTTACGCAAACCTTCTTCGCATTGCTCCCGCAGGTATGCGTCCGCCGTGTATCCCTGCGGCTTCGGGAAGTTGGGCAGGCGCGTCTTGCCAAGCTCCATCCCAATATCCTCGACGCTCTCGACGACCTTGAGGGTGTTCTCCAGGGCCTCGGGGTGATCCGGGAAGATGCGGGCCATCTCCTCCACGTCCTTGACGTAGAACTCCTCGCCGGAGAATTTCATGCGGTTCGGATCACTCATGAACTTGCCGGTTCCGATGCACAGCAGCGCGTCGTGCATTCTGGCGTCGGAACGGGCAGTGTAGTGCGAGTCGTTGGTGGCGACGAGGTCAATGCCGGTTT
Organism: Rubrobacter sp.; assembly: GCA_013812245.1. Taxonomy (GTDB): domain Bacteria; phylum Actinomycetota; class Rubrobacteria; order Rubrobacterales; family Rubrobacteraceae; genus JACDGB01. Next base: position 5,693 of record JACCTS010000026.1, on the reverse strand, counting down.
CCTTGTGCAGCCGAATGACGCCCTCGTTCACCCGCCGCTGTTCGGGGATGCCGTGATCCTGCATCTCCAGGTAGACGGCGTCGAAGATCTCCGCGTATTCCAGCAACCGCTCCCGCGCCGCGTCGGGACGGCCTTCGAGGATGCGGGTCGGCACCTCCGCCGACAGACAACCGGAGAGGCAAATGATGCCCTTGCCGAGCTTGCGGAGCATCTCTATGTCCACGCGGGGCTTGTAGTAGAAGCCTTCGAGGAAGCCGGTCGTCGAGAGTTTCATGAGGTTCTTGTAGCCTTCGGCGGTGCGGGCCAGCAACGTCAGGTGGTAGTAGGGTGCGCGGCTGCGGTCGTGGCGGTCGGCGGTGACGTAGACCTCGCAGCCCATGAGGGGTTTTATGCCGGCGCTGGTGGCTTCTTTGTAGAACTTCACGGCGCCGTACATCACGCCGTGGTCGGTGAGCGCGAGGCCCGGCATGTTCTGTTCTTTGGCGAAGGAGATCAGATCCCGGATGCGGCTCGCCCCGTCGAGCATCGAATACTCAGAATGGCAGTGCAGATGCGCGAATGGCGTAACCGTCAAACTCTCCCTCTCCCTGACCTGAAAGTCTCCCGGCGACGCCCCCGAAAGGATGACGCCGCCGGTCGCCTGTTCTCCCGTCCATCCCGGACGTAGCTCACTATAAGCGAAGCCGGCGCGGGTTGTCTACGTTACCTCAACCAGAACTTGAGGTTTGATTTGCAGGACTTTTCAGATGTAGGCTTCGGGCTACAAGCATCGGGTTTCAGGTGTACATAGGAATAGAACGCCAGAAGGTTGCGGCATTCTCACGGTATTGGCGAGGCTTATTTCGGGCGGAGTCTACGCGGTCGAGGGAGGTCAGGCAAGCGCTGGCAACTGAAGGCTATAGCCTGAAACCCGTAGCCTTCTACTCAGTCTTCATCATCATCGCGCCAGAGGAGCCAGTTGAGGGCTATCTGGGCGGAGAGGACGGCGAAGAGGAGGGCGAAGGCGCCTTCGCGCAGGTGATGGAGCCAGGCGGTGTAGATCACGAGCGCTGAGGAGACGGCGAGCGCGGCGAGGACGAAGAGGAGCGTGACGCCGAGAACGGCCGCCCGCATCAGCCGGGAAACGAACCCCCTCGGGTCGTCTCGTCCGTGTCCGGTATCCGCCGCTCTCGGGGACATCTTCAGTCCTGCTTCTTCGCCGTCTTCTCGGACGACTGGGAAGACTCGGATTTCTTGCCGGCGCCCTTCTCGGATGAGCTTTTATCGGAGGAGTCGCCGTTGCCGGAGGAGGACTCGGACTTCTCGGTTTTCTCGGTTTTCTCCGATTTGCTGCCGTTCTTGTAGTCGGTGGAGTAGAAGCCGGAGCCCTTGAACGAGATGTTGACGGGATGCATCACCTTCCTCACCGGCGCGCCGCACTCGACGCAGGAGGTGAGGGAGTCTTCGGACATCCTCTGCATCACGTCGAAAAGGTGCCCGTTATCGCACTTGTACTCGTAGATCGGCATCCGCCCTCCCGGGGGTATGAAAGCTCGCAACCCGCAAATTATACAACCTGAGACGCGGGTAGGATACTACTCCGGGCGGCGGTTCGGGTCGAGTTCTCCGGATCTAAACGCCTCCTGCATCCGCTCTCTGGCGGCCTCCACGATCTTGGGGTTGCTGATGATGTCGTCCCTCTGGGCCTGCGTGGCGTTGCGGCGGACGTACTCCTCCTGCACCACGTCCTGGAGGTTGGCGCCCTCGTTCAGGCGGTGGACTATGTACTCCAGGATCCTCCGCTCCCGTGGCGATTCTCCGGAGCCCCCGAAGAGCCGAGCCCAGAAAGACTTCTTCTCATCCTGCTCGGGCATCCCTTCCTCCTCTCTGCTGAAGCACTGAAGCTTTCGTTACGAGTATACCTTCGCGAGCCCCCGTCCGCGACGGCGCGGCCCCGGCGAGTTATTCTCGGACGGCCAGTTCCTCCAACGCCTCGCCGGTAACACGGTACACCGTCCAGTCGTTCATGGCGACGGCGCCCAGGGACTCGTAAAACTTTATGGCGGGCTCGTTCCAGTCAAGGACCCACCACTCCAGCCGCCCGCAGCCGCGCTCCTTCGCCAGCCGCGCCAGGCGCGCCAACATGGCCTTTCCCAAACCCAGGCCCCGGAACTCCGGCCTCACGTACAGGTCCTCCAGGTAGATGCCCGGCCGTCCCAAGAACGTCGAGAAATTGTGGAAGAACAGCGCGAAGGCGGCAGGCCGTCCGTCGGATTCCCCGATCAAGACCTCCGCTGCCGGCCGCTCCCCGAAGAGCGAGTCCCGCAATAGTTCTTCGGTCGCGGACACCTCGTGAGAGAGCTTCTCGTACTCGGCCAGTTCGCGGATGAGCGCCAGGATCAAGGGCATGTCGTCCGGGGTGGCGCCGCGTACCTCGACCTCTGGCATCCCGGCTCCGGGCGGCTAGACCCGTACCCCGATCAAGGACTCCGCGATCTGGACGGCGTTGGTCGCCGCGCCCTTGAGCAGGTTGTCCGCCACGCACCAGAAGGAGATGGCATTCCCCTCGACGCGCACCCGGCCCACGAAGGTTCCTGAGTCCCCGGCGGCCTCCAGCGGCGTCGGGAAGTCGTCTGCGTCGCCGGAGAACGTAACGCCCGGCGCGGAACGCAGGGCTTCGACGACCTCGTCCAGCGAGGCTTCGCGCTCCGTCTCCACGTAGACGCTCTCCGAGTGGCCGGTGTGGACCGGGATGCGGACTGTGGTGGCGAAGACTTCGAGGTCGGGGAGGCCCAGGATCTTGCGCGACTCCAGCCGCATCTTGCGCTCCTCGGTCGTGTAGCCGTCGTCTCCCACGCCACCGATCAAGGGTATCGCGTTCCCGGCTATCGGCCTGGGATAGACGCCCTCCCGCCCATCCTCCAGCGCCTCGACGCCCTCCCTGCCGGAGCCGGAGACGGCCTGGTAGGTGGATACGATGACCCGCCGCACCCCGAAGGCGCGTATCAGGGGGGCGAGCGGGAGGAGCATGGTGATCGTGGAGCAGTTCGCGTTGGCGATGAGGCCGTTGTGGCCCTCCAGCGCATCGGCGTTGACCTCTGGCACCACGAGCGGCACGTCGGGGTCGAGCCGGAAGTCGCTGCCGTTGTCTATAACGACGGCGCCCCGGCTGATGGCCTCCTGCGCGAGCTGGACCGCCGCGCCCTTCTCGCCCTCCGTCCCGGCGAAGAACGCGAAGTCCACGCCCTCGAACGCCTCAGGCTCCGCGACCCCAACCTCGAACTCTTCTCCGGCGAGCGTCGTTGTGCGGGCCGTGCGGGCGAGTACGCGAAGCTCCTTCAAGGGGAAGTCCCGCCGCCGAAGCTCGAAGACAATCTTCTCGCCGACGAGCCCCGCACCCACCACGGCCACGGTGTATCCATCGCTCATGTCAGACGTCCTTCCCATCGTCTCCCAGGGTCTTCGCGATGTCGAGGATATCCCAGACGACCCCGCTCGCGGTGCGCTCCGGTCCGGCGCCCGGACCGCGTATGGTGAGGGTAACATCCGAGTAGCGGCGCGTGCGGATGTCGAAGACGTTTTCGGGGCCGCTGATGGGTCCGAACGGGCTCTCCACGGGCGTGTCCTGCAACCCGACCGTCACCGGACCTTCCCTCGGGATGCGAGCCAGGTAGCGCAGCATGTGATGCTCCTCGACGGCCAGCAGGCGGGCGACGAACTCCTCATCCGCTTCGGGGAGACGTTGCATGAACTCTTCCAGGGGCACGTCCTCCAGCTCTTTCGGTACCAGGGATTCGTATGGAATCTCTTCCGGCTCGATGGTGCGGCCCATCATCCGCGCCAGGATGATCGCCTTCCTGGCAACGTCGAGCCCAGAGAGGTCGTCGCGCGGGTCGGGCTCGGCGTAGTGGAGCGCCACAGCCTCCTTCACCGCCTCGGAGAACGACTTGCCCTCCTCGACCGCGCTCATCACGAAGCCCAGAGTGCCGCTCGGGCTGGCCTGTATCTCAAGCACCTCGTCGCCAGTCTCGATCAGGCCGCCGATGGTGGAGATGAGCGGCATCCCGGCCCCGACGGTCGCCTCGTGCCAGAGCCTGTCCGGGATCATGCGCACGAGCTTCTCATACTGCTCCGTGCTATCGGAGAGCGGCCCCTTGTTCGAAAGCACCAGGTACGAGCCGTTCCTGATGCCGATCAGGTCGAGGTCGAACGTCCCGCCGTGCACCGCCACGTCCACGACCACGCGGGTCGTTCCGGGCGCCGGTTCTGAACGGAGCACGTCCTCCACCCGCTCCGTCCCCAGTTCCGAGAGCCTGCCGCCATCCTCCTTGAGACGGAGTGCCTGCGGCAAGAGTTCCTCGCCCACCAGCGCCCCGGAAGTGTCGGAGACGGCCCGGTAGCCGACCAAGAGGCCGTCTTCTTCAAGCCAGCGTTTGCGCTCTTCGAGCACGATCTGGGCGACGGCCCTGCCGACGTGGCCGAGCCCGATCTGGACGATCTCCAACCGTTTCACGCCACCTCCCCGGCGGGCGTCGCGGCGGTGATGACGGAGCCATGCAGGGCGCGCAGCGCCTTGTCGGCCACCTCTTCGAACACCACGAACACCAGCCCGGCTGGCGCGATACCGGAATGCACGGCTTCGATGCCAGCTTTCCGTAAGCTCTGCCGCCCGCGCGCGAGGTCGTTCTCGTCCGGGCGTCCGATGCCGATCACGGCGGCCGCCTCTTTGCGATGCCGCCGGGAGACACACGGTAGCTCCACGGCGAAGTTCCGGCGCAACGCCACGCAGCGCACGCCCGGCCCCTCCTCGAAATCCGCGACGCGGGTTCCGGGGCGATCCGGGGCGAACGTGTTTCGGACGTGGACCTCGATGTCAGTCTCCGAGGCCGGTCCCATCGTCTTCGGGTGAAGAACCTTCGCCCCCAGGGACGCGAAGTCGCCGGCTTCCCGATAAGAGAGCCGGGGCAGCAAGGCTGCGTCAGGGACCAGGCGTGGATCGGCGTCCAGAACGCCGTCCACGTCGGACATGATCCAGACCTCCTCGGAATCCAGAGCCCGTCCGAGCACCGTCGCCGAGAGGTCCGAACCTCCCCGTCCCAGCGTGGTTGGAAGCCCCCCAGGCGAGTGCCCGACGTACCCCGGCACCACGGCCACGGTCCCATCGCTGAGGAGGGGAGCCACGAAGCGCGCGCACCGCTCACGGGTACGCTCCGGGTTCACCTCGGAAGCGGAGAACGAAGACCCCGTGGCTATCGGATCTTCGGCCACGACGGCGGCGGGTATTCCCCGGCTGCTGATGGCGCCTGCCAGGATCACCGAGGAAAGACGTTCCCCGAAGACCGCGATCTTCGCTTTCCGGGACGCCGGATCCGCCGCCGGGGCTTCGATGGCCGCTACTAGTTGATCCAGCAAGGCGAACAATCGCTCCTCGACCGCCGGCAGGTGCTCCTCCGCGACGGCCTCGCGGGCGGCCTTCAGGTGGCGGTCTGCCAGCGAACCGCGAAGCTCGGCGACGGTCCCTTCATCGGCAGCGGGCCTTTTACGAAAGACGGTGCTCCGGGCGAAGCCGAGCAGGGTATCGGTGGTGCCGCTCATCGCCGAGACGACGACGGCGAGCGGCCTTTCACGGGCGGCATCGGCGGCTACGGCGGCGGCGTGGATGAACTGCGCGCCGCCGCCGACCGAGGTGCCCCCGAACTTGATAACGAGGGGTC
>JACCTS010000023.1 GCA_013812245.1 Rubrobacter sp. | reverse complement strand
GGCCAGCAGATGCAATCATCCCAGTAGATGTAGGGCACCGACGGCAGGGGATCGTTGTCCACGAGAAACTCCTGCAGCTCGCTCAGATGATCCGTGTTGACATAATCGACCCGCGCATCGAGAAGCTCTTGCCAAATAGCCTCGCTCTCCGCCCCTGGTTCGTCCGGCGTCTCCCAAAAACGGACGCGCTGGCCGTTAGCGTGCGCTATCTCCACGATGGTTTGCAGTTTCCTGCGTTCCATCTCGGGCATCGGGCCGCCTCCCATCCACGTGAAATGCTCCGTCCAGTCGTCACTTATGACCGGCATGAAGCTTGCGGAGGCGCCGACGCCAAGATCTTCGAGCCTGCCGTCCATGCCTGCGTACCGCACGCGCTGTGTCCTCATCACACCGGGGGCGCGCTCACCGGAAATGATCGCCGTGACCGCCCCATCCTTCACCCTCTCTCCATGAAATGACGTGAAAATAGCTCGAAATCTCCGAAGCTGCCGATGAATGACCCTGTAAGTCGAAACGGCCTCGGACTTGACGTCGATCCACAGGGCGAAGTAATAGGGCGAGTCCTCGTAGACGCTGCCTCCGCGGCGACTCACAATTCGCCGGAGCGGGTCGAGATACAGAGACTTGAGCGTCCGGCCGGATTGCACAGCTTCGAGCTCATGGGCAACCAACAACTTGCCGTCGACAAGCCAGACATCGGCCTCCACGCTGGTAAATCCATGCGACAGGGCGTCAAAAAGCGGGCGCCGGTGTTCGTAGTCGTTGTGGGCGTGGGCTCGCGCCAATGGGACCGTGGTCTCTTGCCCGATCGCAAGTGTCTTCAAATTCCGGGCCGGCGCGTCTGGCGCAGCCAGGCCGGATACCGCCAGCAGGATGGAAAGCAACACCACAAAAAGAGTCGAGCGCCGATGCAATATTGCGGTCACTGATACCCCCTCCACTAGTCCATCAACCCGTGCCGGCTTTGTCATAGAGCACCTCGCCGTTGCGCCGACGGTGTTCCAGTTTCACAGTCTTCCCCAGGCGGAAGGACTCCTCGGCAGCCTTACACAGCGTGAATGCGGCCAGTGCGTCCTCGCCCGTCACTGCGACCGGGCGATCCTCGGCCACCGAGGTGAGGAAGTCTTCCAACTCCAGCCGATAAGCGTCAGGGTAACGTTCGGTAAAGTCCGCAACCCAGTCCTCAGCGGCCTGACCGGCGGTCAGCCATTGAACGTGCGATCGCCGGTGATGGCTTATGCGGGCGGTCGCCTTCGACCCCAGGACCTCCGTCGAACACTCGTATCCGTAGCCCGCTGCACGAGTGTTGTCGATCACACCGAGGGCGCCGGAGGCGAAACGCAGAACGACCAGTGCCGTGTCGATGTCCCCGATCTCGGCTATCGCCGGGACGGCCACTGAAGAGCCGAACGATGTCACCTCATCGACCTCCCCAATCATCCAGCGAGCCGTGTCGAAGTCGTGAATCGTCACGTCGACAAAGAAGCCGCCCGACGATTCAATGTACTGGATGCTCGGAGGCTTCATATCCCGCAAGGATGTCCTGAACAGATATACGTCTCCGAGCTCCCCGCGCTGCATCCGGTCCACGGCAGCCCTCCAATCTGGATCGAACCGCCTGTGGAACCCAACCTGGAGCTTCACGCCGGCGGAGTTGGCCGCCTCAATCGCTTTGACGGTCGGATCCAGACCAAAGGACAACGGCTTCTCGCAGAGGATGTGTTTGCCCGACTGGGCCGCGCGCTCGATCATCTCAGCGTGAAGCGGCGTTGGTGTGGCGATCACCAAGGCCTCGATTGTGTCATTGCCAAGAAGATCTTCGATCGAGCAGGACCACTCGACCCCCAGCTCGGCTCCCACCGAGCGCGCCGTGTCCTCGATCGCGTCCACCACGAGGGCCAGATCCGCCTTGGGCACTCGCCCGGCCAGGTTCTGAGCGTGGAAGCGCCCCAACCGTCCGAGACCCACGACTCCGACCCTTATCCGCCGCACATCAATCCTTACCGCTATTTGACTGGAGAAAAGCCGTGATGTCGTGGTCGGAGGGCATCGCCTCACTGCATGGGAGTTGGCTAGCCACCATTGCGCCCGCCGCGTTGGCGCGCCGAAGTGTCTTTTCCATGGGGAACCCTCTTAGCAGGCCATGCCCCAGTGCCGCGGCGAAAGCGTCTCCCGCCCCGAGCCCGTTCATTACCTCTGTCTCTATTGGAGGAACGTCAAGTCTGTCGTCACCTCTGAAGCACACAACTCCCATGCCCCCGCGCTTCATGATGACGGTCTCCACGCCACGCTCGATGAGCACGTTCGCTGCCTTTTCCGCGTCGTCGGCATCGAGGGCCGCCCGAAGTTCTTCCTCGTTCCCCATCACGACGTCCGCGCCCTCGATCACGATGCTCGCAACCTCGGCGTAGTTGGACGGCTCGTCCCATACGCTGGGCCGCCAGTCCAAATCGAACACAGTCGTGCCTTCATGGGCAAGCGCTGACGTGAGCGTAGTCTGCCGGCTCGGCTCGCGGGCCAATCCCGTCCCTGAAATGAACATAAGAGGAATCCTCGCCATCTCCTCCACATCGATATCGTCGACCGTCAACTCCCAGTCGGGTGCAGTGGGCCTGCGATAGAAGAGAAGGGGGAAATGGTCCGGAGGTGCAACCTCACAGAAAACGATGGGGGTTAGATTCTCCTGATCGGTCCCTAGCCACCTTACGTCCACGCCCTCGGAGTCAAGGAAATTACGGATGAACTCTCCATGCCCCTCATCGCCCACCTTGCTGACGATCGCAACAGATACACCCAACCGCGCAAGTCCTGTCGCCACGTTCGTCGCAAAGCCCCCTGCATAGCGGGTGTAGGTCCGCACTTCGGCTAGTGGCGTTCCGATCTGGTTGGGATAAAGGTCCGCACCAACACGGCCCATAACCACGGCCTCCAGCTCGGCGCTCGGGGTCAAAGAAATGTACGCTCCTTGGCTTTGGCCTTCTCGTACTCAGCCCTGGCATAGCCTATCGCATCAGACTCGGAAACCTCCGCCACGGCTACGTCCCACCAAGACCCATAGGCCGGGACCGAAACGTGGGGATCTGCCTCTACGTGGACAACGGTGGTGGTATCCGACTCCACCGCCAGCTTAAGCCCATCGCGTAGCTCGGCCACCGAGCCCGCCTCTATTACCCGAGCGCCAAGGCTGGCTGCGTTCGCAGCAAGATCGACCGGAAGCACATCGCCCTCCAGCCTGCCGTCCGGTGAACGATAGCGGTAGCGAGTTCCGAACCCTTCCGATCCAATCGACCGGGACAGACCCCCTATTGACGCGTAGCCGTGGTTCTGGACCAGTACAACGATCAGCTTTTGGTGCTCCTGTATGGCGGTGACCAGTTCCTGAGCCATCATCAGGTAAGAGCCGTCGCCGACCATCACAAAGACTTCGCGGTCGGGTGCAGCCAACTTTGCACCCAAGCCGCCCGCAATCTCATACCCCATGCACGAATAGCCATACTCGACGTGGTAGCTCTTTGCGTCTCGCGCTCGCCAGAGCTTGTGCAAGTCCCCGGGCATGCTGCCCGCCGCGCAAACAACAACGTCGCGCTCCGCAGCGGCGTCGTTGACCGCCCCTATGATCTCCCCCTGGCTGGGGAGCGGTGAATGGTCCAGGTGGTAGATGCGTTCGACCTCGGCATCCCATTCCCGAACTCTGGTTTCCACCTCTGCTTTGTAGTGAGCGTCCACGCTGGACCCGCTCAGTACCTCGCGCAACGCCTCCAGTGCAACGCGAGCATCGGCAATGAGGGGGACCCCGGCCAACTTGGTAGCATCCGGCGCAGCAACATTGATGTTGATGAAGCGCACCTCCGGGTTCGCAAAGCCGCTATGGGACGCGGTTGTGAAGTCGGTCCAACGCGTACCCACGCCAATGACGAGATCGGCGTCGCGTGCGATGGCAATGGCTCCGGCTGTTCCCGTGACCCCAACTGCTCCCAATGCGCAGGGATGACCATGAGGCAGCGAACCCTTTCCCGCCTGGGTCTCTGCGACCGGTATGCCCGTCGCCTCCGCGAGGCTCTTAAGCACCGTCATCGCCTCGGAATAGATGACTCCGCCACCGGCGACAATCAACGGCCGGCGAGCGCCCCTTACCAGCTCTGCAGCGCGCGCAAGCGACGCCGGCTCGGGAACGGGCCGGGCAATGTGCCACACTCGTCGCTCGAAGAACTCGGCCGGATAGTCCCACGCCTGGGTTTGAACATCCTGTGGCAAAGCCAGCGTTACCGCGCCCGTCTCGGCAGGATCGGTCAACACTCTCATCGCCCCGAGCACCGAGACGACGAGCTGCTCGGGGCGATTGATCCGGTCCCAATAACGAGACACGGGCTTGAAGCAGTCATTGACGGTCATCTCCGGAGCGGCCGCCACCTCGAGTTGCTGCAGCGCGGGGTCGGGGCCGCGCGAGGCGAAAACGTCGCCCGGAAGGAGGAGAACGGGGAGACGATTGATCGTCGCCGCAGCCGCGCCTGTAACCATGTTCGTCGCTCCCGGACCTATCGAACTGGTGCATGCAAAGGTCGCCAGGCGGTTCTTCATGCGCGCATATCCGGCCGCAGTATGAACCATCGCCTGCTCGTTGCGCGCCTGGTAATAGCGCAGACGCTCACCTGCTTGATGCAGAGCCTGACCCATCCCGGCAACGTTGCCGTGTCCGAAAATGCCGAAGCAACCGGCAAAGAAGCGCTGGTCTACACCATCGCGCTCGACATACTGAACGGCGAGAAACTCGACCAGTGCTTGGGCCATGGTTAGATGCCTCGTTGATTTGTTCATGACTCTTCCTGAACCTCCACCGCTCCTCGCTCGTGCTCAGTCTGCCGTGATCATCGGGAGACGCTCATCCTTGGGCTGTTCACGCCAGCTATCGCGGACCCAGTGATGATCGGGATCATCGCGGACGGCCATCCTGCGCTCGTCCGGGCCCGCCAAAACGTTCAGGTAATACATGTCGTAGCCGGGAGGGGCAACCGATGGACCGTGATAACCGCGCGGGATGAGCACTGCGTCACCATGGGACACCGACTCGGTCAGGTCGATCGCGCCGTCATTCGTGTAGAGCCGGTGGAGCCCGAAGCCGGCGCCGACCTCCCGCTCTGGACTTGACCGATCCGGGAGCCGAGCAATCTCAAAGTAATAGATCTCCTCCAGCGATTCCTCGTCTGAACGGTGCTCGTCATGTTTGTGGGGAGGATACGACGACCAGTTTCCCTCCGGCGTCAGGACCTCGACCGCTATGAGCCTGTCTGCGGGGAAGGCCCCCGGTTCAAGGAAGTTGTTGATCTGACGGCTCGCCTGCCCTGCCCCTCGAATCTCCACGGGAACTTCCTCAGCTGCACCGTACGCAGGTTCGAACCGGCGGGTGGCGCGTGCGCTGGGAAGCGCGAAACGACCGCCGCCGGCGCTGGTGATGCGCAACTCGCAATCGATGGGAACATAGGCGAAGTCGCTCACCTTCGCAAAGACATGCTCGCGGCCCCGAAGTTCGAATCGTTGACTCTCGCATTCCACCTCGCAGCTCCCTGCCATAGGCAGGACCGCCATCTCGTCCTCTCCGGTGACAAGTGTTCGTGTCTCTCCGGGAGAAAGCTCGATCACACGGAGGCCGGCATAGGACCACCCGGCCTTTTCCGGTGAGATGAAGAGCGGGTCGGGGCCGTCCGATGCCCTGCCCGCCGGAAGCCACAGGTCGGTCATAGATCGATAGCCTTCGACGTCCGTCTCCACCGCGACACCGTTCTCCTCCACGTCACAGACCATAGCGGCACAACCGCTCCCGATTGCGCGTCTGAGCCCGAGCTATCGCGGCGAACGAATCATCCGCTGAGGGAAAGCGGTCCTGTTCGACGACCAGCCAGCCCTTATAGCCCGAAATCTTGACGTCGGACAAGAACTCGTCCATGCCGGCGTCGCCCTGCCCCAGTTCGCAGAACGCGCCCTGCTCCCATACCGCCTCCATTCCCAGACCCTCACGAACGACTCTGTCGAGCACGTCGAGGCGAGCGTCTTTCACATGGAGGTGGTTTATGCGCTCGCCCCAATCCGAAAACGCCTGCACCGGGTCCCCGCCCCCGAGCAACAGGTGCCCGCTGTCGAGGCACAGCCCCACCTCCGTGAGCTCGAGGAATCTCTCGATCTCGTGAGGCGCCTCGACGTAGGTACAGGCGTGATGGTGGAAGGTCGGCTCAAGCCCACGCTCCTCGCAGCGCCCAGCCGCCTCTGCCACGCGTCGGGCGAGGTGCTTCCACCCGTCGTCGTCGAGCCCTATCTCCGGCCGGTCTTTTCCCCTGCCCGGATTGGCCTTGCGTAGGGGCGAACCTGCGTCGGCAAGCGTCGGCTTGGGCCACCACGCTCTGTCCTCTGCGCAACCGGCCTCGAACAAATCGAGGCAGCCCTCCAGGTAGTCGAGGTCTTCTCTGAAGCCTTCGCCATCGGCCAACCGCAGCTCGACCCATCCGCCGGCGAGATCCAAGTGTGTTTGGGACAGCCGTCGACGGAGGACGTTGCCCCGGCCGAGAAATCCGGGCGGGCCAAGGTCGATGGCCTCATAGCCCGAGTCTGCAACGGCTCTTGCTACCTCATCGGGGCCCGGCAAACCCGCAGCACCGGTGGAGAGCTCGAACACGCCGAAGCTGACGGGCGCATTAGCCACCCTGATGCCCTTCAAGGCTCTGCCCGCTCTTGGCCGCAGTCGTCTATCTCCCGTTATCCGATAACTCCGAGATTGCAGGGGGAGATCATCGGCCCGTACGCCTCCGTGATCAGCTCGCGCCGCATAAACACGTCGTCACGACCCCGCCATGAGGTCGACGACCACCTTCACTGCTTTTCCCTGCCGGAGCGCGTCGAGGGCGGATGGGAGGTCCTCTAGAGATACGCGGTGGCTGATCATGGGGCTCAGGTCAACCAGACCCGATGCGAGGATTCGCGCGGCCTTGGGGAACACGTTTGAGCCGACGTACGCACCGACCACGGTCAGCTCGTTCCGTGTGATGTCGTACTGGTGAATACTCGGCCAC
>JACCTS010000017.1 GCA_013812245.1 Rubrobacter sp. | reverse complement strand
GGCCGCATAGACGTTGCCGCCCTCCAGCCGCTTGGCCGCCTCGCCGGCAACTACACGAAGGTAGAGACCATCTTCGACCTACCGGCGTAGGAGCGGGCGAGTAGCTATCCAGCCTACCGGGTAAGCTGATCTTGTACGAAAGCATGAGAGATTTGGAGGGAACTGTGACAGAAGACAAGAGCGTCAAGAAGGTAAGTTCGAAGACCTCGCCGAAGGGTGAGATGGGCCAGAAGTATCTGGCGGATGGGAAGTCCGTCTCGATGCGGCTGTGGGACGGGGAGGAGCCGGGTGAACCCAAGCCGGAGGAGCGGCGCGACTACGAGACGGTAGGGTACGTGGTCTCGGGCCGCGCCGAGCTGCACATCGAAGGGCAAATGGTCCTGCTGGAGCCCGGCGACTCGTGGCTCGTCCCGAAGGGCGCTTCGCACACGTACAAGATCCTGGACCCCTTCACCGCCGTGGAGGCGACGAGCCCGCCGGCCGAGGTCCACGGCCGCGACGAGTCATAGCTCCGGTCGCCGAAGCTGTAAACACTCAGGTTCCGAACGGCGCCCCGGAAGAGTTCGTCCCGCACGCCTATAGCAAGGCGTTCCTGACGCCGCTGACTACGCGTCGGCTTCGCTAGCGTCGACGTGCCTCCAGAGGCGGCAGCCGTAAACCTGATCGCGTTAAGGGCCAGCTATCTGAAAGCTGAGAGCTAGCCGGGCATCCTTTGGATCAATCTATCTCTATCGTCCAGGGGCCATTCGCCTGCACCGCGAGTACGTAGATGCCGTCTTGCGGCACCTGCACGGCTTTAGATCCCTCGAACGGGCCGATCTCGTTGACCAGGCCCATCATGGTCACCGAGGTTCCGTTTTCGTCTAGCAGGTCCACGATGAAGTTCGCGTCTCCTGAGTGGGTCATCTCAAACCTGTGGAGCCCGCCGGAGAGCTCGAAGAGATCAGTCGCTTCCTGGCTGGTGCCTCTGAAGCTAGTGGTCTCTGGGGCGCTGGAAGCACGGGGCTGTTTAACTTTTATACGCCACGATCCGCTACCCTGGACATCCAGCAAGTGCTGTCCGCCTTGCGTGACCTGCACTGGCGTGGAGCCCTCAAAAGACCCTATAACGTTGGCGACGCCCATCGGCGCGATGGAGTTGCCCTGCTCGTCGAGTAGGTCCACGATGAAGTTAGCATTGCCCTGATGCCTCATCTCTACGACGGTAAGTCCACGCTCTAGCTGAAAGGGCTCCGTAGCTTCCAGACCGGACCCGGAGAGGGTTACGGTCTCCGGTGCCTCGACGGGCTCTGGTTCCGGCTCCGGCGTAGATTCCGGTTCGGGCGTGGGCTGAGGTGTAGCAGACGGCGTAGCCGAGGCCGAGGCTTCGGGCGTGGATGTCGGAGTGGGCGCCGGTTGTTGAGCTCCACCGCCACCCTGCCGGTTGCCGGTCTGCTGGTCTCCGCCCATACTGCCGAGCACAGCCAGACAGCCGACCAGGACGAACAGCAGTACGAGAAGGCTAATACAGCCGCCGAGGCCGATCCCCACCCAGCGCCACGGCGAGCGTCTTCGGGGAGGTGTAGGCGGCACATCTACGCTAGGCGTCTCTATCCTGCGGTTCGGATCTTGCGGCTGCGGTCCTTGTGGCGGCTGTTCGGTCATGCTTCCCCTTTCCCTTGAACGTTCCTCCTAGCCCTTCGCTCGACCACTCCTTGAAGAAACTTTAGCCTAGCGCAAGGCACGGCTAGACGCTACCCTCTTCGTATGTCGAATCGCGGTGACGGGCGGACATCCTACGCTAAGGTTCCGATGGATGAGCAGAGAAAAGGACTACTCGATACCCGATCAGAAACGAGAGTTTTGGGAGTATGCGCGCTAGGAGCGCCTGACGATGATCGAGAAGTCGGGAGGGGAGTCGGTCGTCACGCTGCGACTGGACAGCCTGGTGCGCCGCCCGTTCCTACGGACCTGGGATATGTCGCAGGGGATCTTCTGGTCCAGGTTTCCTCGCTGGATGGAATCCGCGCTGAGAAACCCTGGAGACCCTAAAGACTATACATAGAGTTTAGTTCCCTCTGCCGTACCATTGCGTCCGTGCTCGCTGGTCGTACTCGTGACGCTCCTTGATAGCATGTTTGTTGAGGTGGTCGCGCACCGTCAACGGTCCCTCAACGTCTTTTATTTCTACGATATTTCGTCCAGTGTAGTCAGAGTGCTCGACGCGCACTAAGAGCGTGCCGACGCCCCGAGCTTTCTGCACCATGCCTTGACGCACGTCCACGTCTCGCACGGCCCATAGGGGCACCTGCTGAGAATTGGTGGACAGCAGGCCCTCGTCGAAGTACAGTGCCTTGTTTGTCAGGCGGTAGCGGCATGAAGAGAGGCGACCGCCCGAGGCCGCGCTAGTCATGTTCCTTGAAGATCCCTCCCAGACGGTGGTTTCGTTATCGTCCATTTGGGGTGGCCTGTGTTCCTCGGCTGCTACGCTTGTCTGCTGCGGTGCTCCGCAGTTGGGGCAAAACTTGCTCCCTTGGTGCTCAGTCCCACACGCCCCGCAAAACGGCATAAAGTTATCCTTCCCCAAAGTCGTTGCTCGATAAAGAAAGCCTAACGTCAATGCACACTTCGTGCAACCTTCGACATCGTATGCTACTTTACCTTCACGTTCGTCGTTTCGTTTATTTTTTCAGACTCTACGGCCCAGGCTCTCAAAGGATTGGCCGAACTCTATCGCTCCGTAGAGTTGGCGAGAGAGTACTTCCTCTAAAGTCTCGAATTGCCCTGAGAAACCCTGATGTACC
>JACCTS010000010.1 GCA_013812245.1 Rubrobacter sp. | reverse complement strand
GTGATCTCAAGATGCGTACCCTACCAACGACGATGATACAAGTTTTGGCCCCGTTCGCGCCACTGTTCTCAAAGAGCGTCTGGCGGCATGCCCGACTGCTTGTGGCGGGCGCGATCCTCGCTCCGGGGAGGAGGACCGTGGCCTCCACCCTGCGGGCGGTAGGTTTGGAGGATGAGGGGCGCTTCTGCCGCTACCATCGGGTGTTGAGCCGGGCCGTCTGGTCAGGCAAGGAAGCGAGCCGCATCCTACTGGAATTGCTCATGAAAGCATTCGTGGCCGAGGAGGCTCCTTTGGTTGTTGGCGTGGATGAGACGTTGGAGCGCCGCCGGGGAAAGAAGATCGAAGCGAAGGGCATCTACCGCGATCCGGTTAGATCCAGCCACTCACACTTCGTCAAAACGAGCGCCTTGAGGTGGGTATGCGTAACGCTGTTGGCGGAGATCCCGTGGGCTTCGAGAGTGTGGGCTTTGCCCTTCCTCTCAGCGTTGGCTCCCTCGGAGCGTTACGACGCCGAGCATGGCAAGCGACACAAGAGCATCACCGAAAGGGCGTGGCAGCTATTGCTTTTGATCAGGCGCTGGCATCCAGGGCGCGAGATCGTTGCCGTCGCCGACGGCGGATACGCTTCCCTCAAACTCCTCGACCGCTGCCGGAGACTGAGAGAGCCCATCACCTTCATCACGCGTCTTCGGCTGGACGCTGCTCTGTACGAGCCGGCTCCCCCGCGCTACCCTGGCCAGATGGGCAGGCCCCGGCTCAAGGGTTGTCGCCTGCCCAACCTCTCCACTGTCGCCGAAGATCCGGACGCTGTCTGGAGCCCCATTACGGTAGCCGGCTGGTACGGCGGCGAGGAACGCACGGTGGAGATCATCTCCAAGACCGCCGTCTGGTACTCCACGGGGTTGCCCGCCGTACCTTTGCGATGGGTGTTGATCCGCGACCCTGAGAAACTGTTGGAGACTCAAGCTCTATTGTGTACCGACCTCTCAGCCGAACCGGAGCGGATCATCTCGTGGTTTGTTCGCAGATGGCGAATGGAGGCCACATTTCAAGAAGTTCGCCAGCGCCTCGGCTTCGAAACGCAAAGGCATTGGTCGAAGATGGCGATCTTGAGGACAGCTCCGGCTATGTTGGGTCTTTTCTCTGTGGTTGTCCTTTTCGCCCATCGAATGATGGCGGATCAGCCTACGGAGATAGTGAGGCGGGCGGCATGGTACGACAAGACTCATCCAACCTTCTCTGACGCTGTGGCGCTGGTACGCAAGGAGCTGTGGATGTGGGAAGAGGAGACTTTTTACGTGTCGCCCCGGGAGGACGACATGATAAAAGTTCCACGGGGATTTGTGGAAAGACTAACTGATGCGGTGTGCTACGCGGCGTAATGGCCAAAGTCTAGCTTCGGGAACCGGCTCTTAGCCGATCTCCAGTTTTCCCAGCTCCCCACGCTGATGTAGCAGACGGCCGGCTGCCGTCCGCGTGCAGCCGGTCTACGGTGGACTTGCCGTTGTCGAAGCCGTCTATGTCGTAGGCATCCACATCGTAGAAAGTGTCTACCTTGCTGCCGCCGGGTTGCCACTGCCAGGTGACGCTGGGAGTGGGACGCCACATCTCCTCTGTTCTGGCTGAGGAGGCTCCCGCGGTGATTCCGAAAGAGGCGAGGCCTATGGCCAGGATCATAATTCCCTTCGCACTCTTCATTCTCGATCTCCTCCCACGTATGTTTGCGAATGCCGGACTCCCGAAGGCGAATCCCGGCACCCGAGTGCTCTGGCCGTTTCTGTGGAAGCGTAGACGGAGTTTGATGACCACACTGAAATCATCGCGTGAATGCCAGCGAATGCAGTAAGATGCGGCAGTACAGGGGGACAGGGGGACAGGGGAAGAGGAGGAATATATCGTGACGCTGGCCCTGCAGGTGGAGGTTTCTGTGGACCGGACGTGGCTGGATCACCTGCTAATCGGGATAGGCACGAGCTTTGTCTCACCCGGCTGAACTGCCTACAACGGGAGGATCCGACGCCATGCAGAAAGAGCAGGAGACCAAAGAAGACGGCCGCTATATCATCTTCTATTCCTTCGACGACGAGGGAGAAGAGTAATGGGTGAGCGTGGATGGGACCCGGTTCGCGCGGAAAGCTAGAGCGTCGCGGAACAGCCATGCAGAGTGAGATTCCACTCTACTTGCGGCTCGCGAGAGGCGGCGTTTGAAGGAGAACGAATCCAATTGACCAGAATAACCTCAGTTACGACGTACCCGGTCTCTTATCCTCTGGATGATCCGCTGACCGATTCCATCCACTATATGCCCGCCCGTTCGGCCCTCTTGCTGGAGGTGCGTACCGATAGCGGCGAGGTCGGGATCGGGGAGTCCGCCATCTACGGCGGACC
>JACCTS010000602.1 GCA_013812245.1 Rubrobacter sp. | reverse complement strand
ACACCCTCCCCAGCGGTCATGGCGGCGAGAATCTTCTCGGCGTCCGTGCCGGGGCGGAAGCGGTATTTGCCTGGCTTGAGTTCCGTACTTTGATCGCTCACCCGCGCCTCAAGCTCGAATAGCGAGGCGCTGGCGATAATCCCGGCGTCCTTGAGCTTCGCCGCGACGCTTTCGAGGGTATCGCCTTCGACGACGGAGACGGTAGCCGGCGCCTCCGAGGTCTCCTGATCTCCACTGGTTGCCGAAGAGTAGATGAAGTAAAGGGCGAGGAGGATTCCGACAACGAACAAGATCCCGAGCACGGTGGGCCCCCAGCTGGCCCGCTTCTTGCGCCGACGAGGCTCCCGCAGCGCATACAGCCGCTCGTCAACCTCTTCCAGATCGTGGCGGTTTCCACGTTCGTACCGCCTCAAAGATCCCCCCTCGCTCTCAAATACTCCTGCAGCATCTCGGCCGCCGCCAGATGGTCCAACCTCTCCCGGCCCCGCCGTTTCCGCCCGCCTCGTCCTTCGGAGCGGGCCGCGGCCACGCGCGTCGTGAGCCGCTCGTCCCACTCGATGAAGCGCACTCCCGGAAGCCGCTCTTTTAGGTCGTCCAGTTTAGCGAATACGCGCCGCGCCTGGAAACCGACCTCACCCCCGAGCGTCTTCGGGACGCCGACCAAGATCTCCCCGATCTCTTCATCGCGCACGAGCTTCTCCAGGTAGTCCGCCAGGTCCACCGCTGGCACGGTTTTCACGGGGCTCGCGATGATGGCTCCGGGGTCGGAGATGGCGACCCCGGTCCATGCTTCGCCGAGGTCGAGCGCGACTATACGCCCGGAGGCGGGCTCGGGCCTGCCCAAAAATCAGCTTCCGGCGCCGTCGCCGGAGAGTCGCTCCCCGAGGATGTCGCGTACGAGGCTGAGGGCGTTCGGTATGGCGGAGAGGTCTCCGCCCCCAGCCTGGGCCATGGTGGCTCCGCCACCGCCACCGCCACCCAGCACGCCGGAGATCTCGCGCACCAACTCCCCGGCCTGTATCTTCTCGGACACCTCCGGGTGGAGGTTGGCGACTACGACGGCCTTGCCGTTAAGATCGGCGGCGAGCACCACAGCGGAAGGTCCGCCGAGGCGGTTCTTGATGTCGTCGGAGATCTGACGCAGCCCCTTGACGTCGGCCGCCACGACCTGCCCGGCCACGACCCGGGCGCCGTTGATGGACTCTGCGTTCTCGACCAGGGAGCCAACCTCCCCCAGTCCCTGACGGAGAGTATGCTCTCTGGCGGCCTCGCGGGCCTCGCCGACCTCGCTCCGGAGTCCGTCCACGACCTCTGCCAACCGATCCACGTCGACCCGAAGTTTGCCGGCGATGGCCTCGGCCTTCTCGGCCGTCCTTATCAGGTAGTAGAGCGCCTCGCGGCCGGTGATGACCTCGATGCGGTAGAGATCCGCCCCGTGCTTGCGGTTGGAGACGATCTTGAACGCCCCCACTTCCGCGGTGTCGCGGACGTGCGTGCCCCCGCACAGTTCGCGGGAGAAGCCGTCTACCTCGACGACGCGCACGAGGTCGCCGTACTTCTCCCCGAAGAGCATTATGGCTCCGAGATTACGGGCCTCGGCCAGCGTGGTGGTGTAGTAGCGGACGGGCTGGTTCTCGGTGATCTTGAGTAGCGCCAGCTCCTGCACCCGGCGTAGCTCGGCCTCGTCAACCTTGCCGGAGTACCGGTAGTCGAAGCGCAGCCGATCCGGGCCGACATAGCTGCCAGCCTGCACCACCTCTTTCCCGAGCACCGCCCTCAACGCCCAGTGCAGGATGTGGGTGGCCGTATGGTTGGCTTCTATCTGCTGGCGCCGGACGCGGTTTATGGAGGCCGTAACCGCTTCACCGACCTGGATGGCCCGGCGTTCGGTTTTGGCGCGCAGAACCTGATAATCCCCCGCAGGGATGGCATCCACCACTTCGAGCTGGGCTCGATCCGAGGTGATCCAACCCTCATCAGCGACCTGCCCACCACCCGTAGCGTAGAACGGGTTCTCCGCGAGCACCACGAAGTCCTCCCCCTCCACGCCCGGCACGGGCTCTGCGGCCACTATCCTGGTCTCAACCTGCTCGCGCTCGTAGCCGACGAAGCGGCTCTTTATCTCCTGCTCCCGGAACGCCGCCACGACCCTCTCGTGGCCCTGCATGGCCTCGCGGGCGCGCTCCCGCTGCCCGGCCATCGCCAGGTCGAAGCCCGCCTCATCCAGCGAGATACCGCGCTCGTCCAGCACGTCACGCGTGATCTCCACCGGAAATCCATAAGTATCGTGCAGCAGGAAGGCGACCTCGCCTGGGAAGAAGTTGGGCTGGATCGGCGCCCCACCCGCAGTCGGTGGCATCTCACCCTCACCGGTCTCAGCAATCTCCTTCTCCAGAAGCTCCATCCCGGAATGGTAGATCTCCATGAACCGGGCCGCCTCTACCGTGGTGATTCTTTCTATGTCCTCCCGCGCCGCCGCGAGCTCCGCATAGAAGTCTCCCATCTCAGCAACGACCGCCCCGACAACGCCGGAGATCCGCCCCGCACCCATCCCGAGCCGCACGTATGCCTCCCGTGTCGCCCGGCGTATTATGCGTCGAAGAACGTACTCACGGCCCTGGTTGCCTGGACGAACCCCGTCCGCGATGAGGAAGGCGATGCTCCGGGAGTGATCGGCCAGAATGCGTAACGAGCGATCCGTCATGTCGGAGTCGTCGATGGCGACGCCAGAGTACTCGCGGGCCTTCTTGAAGATCGGCGCGTAGAGGTCCGTGTCATAGATGTTGTGGATGTCCTGCGCGGCGGCGGTGGTGCGCTCCAGGCCCATGCCGGTGTCTATGCCGGGCTTTGCGAGCGGCGTGAGGGTGCCGTCCGTGCGCTGCTCGTACTGGTTGAAGACGAGGTTCCAGATCTCCAGGAAGCGTCCGTTTTCGTCTCCGTCGCCGCCGGGTCCGTACTGCGGGTCGGTCCGCGGATCGCCAGAACCGAACTCCTCACCGTAATCGTAGTAGACCTCGGAGCACGGCCCACAAGGACCGGAATCTCCGGGCGGTCCCCACCAGTTCTCCGATTTGGGGAGGCCGAATATCTTGTGCTCCGGGACACCGACATCCATCCAGAACCTCTTGGCCTCCACGTCTTCCGGGGCGTCTTCGTTGCCCTCGAAAATCGTGATCCAGAGCCGCTCCGGCGGCAGGCCCAGTTCCTGTGTCAGGAATTCCCAGGCGAACTGGACGGCCTCCTTCTTGAAGTAGTCCCCGAAGGAGAAGTTGCCGAGCATCTCGAAGAACGTGAGGTGCGTCGAGTCGCCGACCTCCTCGATGTCCTGGGTACGGAAACACTTCTGGGCGCTGACGGCCCGCGGTACGGGCGGCTTCTGCTGGCCGGTGAAGAAGTCTATGAACTGCTGCATTCCGGCGGTGGTCAGGAGCACGGTCGGGTCGTTGTGCGGGATCAGGGACGAACTCGGGTAGGGCCGATGGCCCCGTTCGGCGAAGAAGTCCAGGAACTTCTGGCGGATGTCGCTGCTATTCATTGTCGGTATTGTACTTTTCTAGGCTTTGTTTTCCAGCTCGGTGAGTTCGCGCCGTAGGTCTTCGAGGGCGCGCCTGAGGAGACGGCTTACGTGCATCTGGCTGACGCCGATGCGATCCGCTATCTCGGTCTGCGTCTTGCCCTCGTCGAAGCGGAGCTTGAGGATGGTCTGCTGCTGGTCCCTGAGCGAACCCATGGCGGACCGGAGGAGTAACTTATCCTCTATTCCTTCTATCGGGGAAATCTCGTCGGCTTGGAGGTCCATGATGGTGTCGCCGTCGGTGTCCTCCTGGTTGACGGGCGCGTCGAGGCTACTGGTGTTGTAAGCGCGACCCAAAGTGAGGGCCTCCGCGACGCTCTCTTCGTCAGCGTTCAGGGTGTGCGAGAGGTCCTGGATGGTCGGAGACTTTCCGCTGCGTACCGTCTCGTCCCTGATGGCCTCCTTGGCGGCCTGGCGCAGTTCCTGGAGGCCACGCGGGACGCGCATCGCCCAGCCTTTATCGCGGAAGTAGCGTTTGATCTCCCCAAGAATGTTGGGCGTGGCGTAGGTGGAGAACTCGATCTGGCGGTCCACGTCGAAGCGGTCCACGGCCTTTATGAGGCCGACGGAGGCGACCTGGACGAGGTCGTCCACCGGCTCTCCGCGTCCGGCGAACTTGCGCGCCAGGAACTCCACCAGCGGGAGCTGTTCTTGAATCACCTGCTCGCGGGCACGCTCGTCGCCCTCCTTGTGGTAGCGGACTAGAAGCCGCCGGGTGCGCGCTTTGTCCGGCCGCCTGTAGCGACGCATCAAGATACTAGCTCCACCACCGTTCGCCATCCGGTGTCAACCTCCGCCCTGCCCCCTAATTCCGGCTCCTCCACCTCTGCGAGAACGCACTCCTCGCCCAGAGAGAAGCGGTAACGGGTTGGCTCACCCTGCGAGTGATAGCTCTCCAATAGTTCCACGGCCTCCTCCAGGCCGCCGACCCCGACCCTGGCGCGCATCGCCATGCCGGCCATCACGAGCCCGACGCACGATCGCAACTCCACGACCGGCGGTATCGTCAGATATGTGTACTCGGTGGTCTCAGCCGCTGGCAAATAAAACTCCTTCTCGCGGTCGCGCAAATTAGCCCTGATGCTCTTGCTCGTGTTGTTTACCATGCTCGGCCGGCTGCGTGGGATCCTGCGGCTGGTTTTCCGTCGCTTCGCTCGGCGGTGATTCGACTTCTTCCGTGAAATCCAGATGCGTCTCCCGGACGGGGTGTTGTCCGCCGTGCTTTTCGAGGTCGCGCAGGATCTCCGCCCGGCGCTCCGAGGAGGCCGCCTTTCCTGCGGAGACCGCATTCTCCAACCGACGACGAATCGCCACGGGCAGGTCGCGTGCGGCGCCCGGCAGATTCTTGCGGAATTCCTCGTTCGTGGCGTAGACCGTTCCGGCCACCCCGATCAGAGCCCCGGCCACCAGCTTGCCCCATCCCGCCATAGCCTAGCCCTCCTCCTCGGGCTGCTTCTCGCCTTTGTTCTCGCCCTTGATGAAGGCGCCGATCCCGCGCGAGAGCCCGGCTGTCGCGGAGGAGAGCCTGATGACCCCACCCCTGACGCCCTGGGTGATGACGGTCGTCGTCTGGTCGAGTTCCCCCGTGATACCGGCCACGTCACCAACGGCCGTGTCGAGCTGGGAGAGCTGGCTATTTATGTTGTCCACCGTGACGTGGGTCTTGCCGAGGAGCGGCACCACCTGCTCGGAGACATCCTTGATCGACTGTTCCGTGGTGGAGAAGATCCTGGCCAGCCGCAAGAACAGCCAGGCGAGCACGAAGAACGCCACGGCGATACCCGCGAACAGAACCCCCGTCATCAGCTCCACGAAAGCGCCCAAATCCGTTGCACCTCCAACCTACGTCCCGGAACACCCGGATTATACTCGCGTCGTAAAGCCCGCCGCACGCACATACACCCGCTTTTTCGGCTAAGATCCGCGACGCGCCACCACGCCCCCGGCGACGACCCGCTCACCATCCTCGCTGTAGAAGACGGCCGACTGTCCCGGCGCCACGCCCATGACCGGCTGCGCGAGACGTGCGATCCACCCTCCATCCTCCAGCTCCTCGACCTCGCACGGCACCGGCGAGCCGTTGTAGCGCACCTGCACAGCGCGCGCCTCCTCCGGCGCGAGGAACCAGTTCATGTCCCTGACGTGCACCTCATGGACCTCCAGATCCTTGCGCCGTCCGACCACGACCTGCTTGCTCCGTGGGCGAATCTCCGTGACGTAGAGCGGCGCCGGGGCCGAGACACCGATACCGCGCCGCTGTCCAACGGTGAAGTCCACCACGCCCGCGTGACGCCCGAGGACATTGCCCGAACCGTCCACGACCTCGCCGGGCTCGGCGGCGACCTTCTTGCGAACGAACTTGCGGTAGTTGCCGTCCGGGATGAAGCAGATGTCCTGGCTCTCCGGCGTGTATGCGACCGCCAGGCCGCGTTCCTCGGCGATCCGGCGCACCTCCGGCTTCTCGTAATCGCCAAGTGGGAAGACCGTCCGCGCAAGCAGCTTCTGCGGGATCGGCCACAGGACGTATGTCTGATCCTTGGCCGCGTCTTTCGCACGGGCGAGCGCCGGCCCTTCGGCACCATCGGCAACCCGGGCATAGTGGCCCGTGGCAACGTGGTGGAAGCCGAGTCCATCGGCCAGGAAGGCTGCGGCGTGGAACTTCACGTGGGCGTTGCAGGCGACGCAGGGGTTGGGCGTCCGTCCTTTCTCGTAGGAGCCGACGAAGTCTCGCATCACACGTTTCTGAAAGAGGTCCTTGAGGTTCAGGGTGAAGTGCGGCAGGCCCATACGGTGCGCCGTGTCACGGGCGAAGAGCACCGTGTCCGGCGAGCAGCATGACCGGCTGCCCCGTTCCCCATCGTGCAACCGGAAGGTGACGGTGGCCACCTGGTATCCCGCCTCTTTGAGGAGCAACGCGGTCACGGCTGAGTCCACCCCGCCGCTCATCGCCGCTACGACCGTCTTGCCATCGTCCGCCTCGGCGCCACCGTATCCTTCAACGAGCATGTTGCCCGCCGCACGGTTCCAGTGATCCTCGAACGCCTTGTGCAGCGCGTCGAGCACCAGCGTGAGCGCGTGTTCCTTACCCGCCGGCAGCGGCCCGCCAAGCGCATCCCTTGCGTCCTCTTTCGAGACCCGCGCGGCGTCGAGGAGGGTCTTGCCTCGGACCAACTCCGAAAGAGCGGACCCGGCGGCTATGCACGCGGCGCAGCCGTAGACCTTGTAGCGCACGTCCCGGAGCACGTTATCCTCTATTTCGACGGAGAACCGCGCGATGTCGCCGCACGCGGCGTCGCCCGACTCGCCGACGCCGACGGGTTCGTCGAGGTCTCCGACGTTCCGGGGGCGAACGAGATGGTCTATGACTTCGGGTCTGTAGGTTTCAGGCATCAGACTTCAGGTTTCAAGTGATTTGCAGGGGCGAGAGTTCGCGCAGTTGTGTAACGGCCGTGGAGAAGGCTTCGAGGAAATCTTCGATCTCCTCGGCGGCATTGTCTTTGCCTGTCGTGATCCTGATAGCGGAGAACGCTTCGCGTTCGTCCTGGCCCATTGCCAATAGCACCGGAGACGCCTTGTGCCCACCGGATGCGCAAGCCGAACCGCTCCCGACCTCGTAGCCGAGGGCATCCAGAAAAAGTACGAGCCCCTCAGCCTCCACACCCTCGACCGTGAGATGGACGCTGTTGGAGAGCCGTTCCTCTGGATGTCCGTTCAACCGCACACCCGGCAGCGCCGTGGCGCCGCCGATGATGCGGTCTCGAAGCCTCGTCTCATGCCTGACCCGCGCATCCAGTTCCTCGCGGGCCAGATGGGCTGCGGCGCCGAGGCCCACGATACCAGCCACGTTCTCAGTGCCACTCCGGATGCCCCTCTCCTGACCACCGCCGAAGACCATCGATTCGAAAGCGACCCCATCGCGAACGTAGAAGGCGCCGACGCCCTGCGGACCGTACAGCTTGTGGCCAGAGAGCGCGAGGGTCGAGACGGGCACACACCCCGCGTCTATAGTGACGCGGCCCGCAGCCTGCACGGCGTCGGCGTGGAACAGAACTCCTCGCTCCGCGCAGACCTTGGCCAATTCTTCCACGTGCTGCACGGTTCCGACCTCGTTGTTCGCCCACATTACGGCGGCGATCACGGTGTCAGGCCGCAGCGCGGCGACGAGTTCCTCGGGGTCAACGAGGCCGTCCGCCTCCACCCCGATATGGGTCACCTCCCATCCCGAGCTTTCGAGATACCGTGCGGTCTCCCTCACGGCGGCGTGCTCCACGGCGGAGACGACGAGGTGGCGTTTTCTGGCGGATTCCGACGCTCGCGCCGTTCCCAGAAGCGCCAGGTTGTCCGCTTCCGTGCCGCCGCCGGTAAAAATTATCTCGCCGGATGCTGCCCCGACGAGCGCGGCCACGGTCTCCCGCGCCCCCTCTACGGCCTCGCGCGCCGCGGCCCCGGAGGCGTGGAGCGAAGATGGGTTGCCGCGCCGTCCGCTGAGATAGGGAAGCATGGCCTCCAGCACCCGTTCGTCGAGGGGCGTGGTCGCGGCATGATCCAGATAAACGCGGTGCTCCGTCATCCGTGCGAGTTTAACCCACGCCGCCGAAATTGCATCGTGAGGTTTTTGGGTATCAGGCATCGAGTGTTGTGGAGCCACCGGGTTTCGGCGACCATCCACCTCACGACGCGTTCACCAGGCTGGTGGCATGACGAAAGTTAGCCTGTCGCGTTCGTTACCTGACACCTGTAGCCCGAAGCCTAAATTCAAACCGTAAAGGTATTGGCGACCGCCCCGCCCGAGTCGATGAGGGCGAGTTGATCTCCCGGGGCAAGTTGCAGGGCGTCGCCGCCCTCAAAGACACCCTCCACGCGATCTCCGTCCGCGTCCACCACGCTCGGGAGGCGGCCGACGGAGGCGCTCTCGCCCGGTTGGATTAGTACGTCCTCGTTGATCTGAACCCCCACCGAATCCGGGTTTACCTCCCCGGTCTCGGGGTCGAGCAGGCGCAGGCTGAAGCCCTGGAGGTTGACCTCTTGCGTGCTCTGGTTGGCGATGGAGATGTACTCCAGACCGCTCCCTGAGTCCGTAAGCTCTAGTTGCTCGATGACCACGTCCACATCGCTGGTGTTGCTCTCGACTTCGGTGGCCGAAAGGTCGAAGAGCGCCTGGCTTAGAACGGCCCTCGGCGTGTACCCCTGAAACAGGTTGTCTATGACGTACTGGTCGCCGTCCGGCGCCAAGGTCACCACGTAGGGCGTGATGCCGACGCCAAGTTGGGCGGGGAGCGTGCCGTACTGTGCCCGATCCAACCCCTCACTGGTCTCGGCGGCGCCAGGGTTGGTTATCTCGTAGGAGAAGAACTCGATCGTCGGATACTGCCGGCTCAGGCTCTCCATCGACCGCTGTACCTTGACGTCGGGCTGAAGACCCTGCGGATAGAAGGGATCCTGGCTCTCTTTGTAGAACTGGACCGAGATCAGGGATCGCCGCTGATAGGCGGCCCGGAAGTCCGGGGGAACGGGTTGGTCCATGTTCAGGGCGAACGGGGTATCTTTGAAGGTTTCTGCCTGTCCGGCACCCACGGTGGCGGGCGCGCTCGCCGCGGCCGCCGACGCGGTGCTCGTCGCGGTGGCGCTGGCCGGTGGGGTACTGGCGGCGTCGTCGCCTCCTCCGCACCCGGCTATCAGAAGCGTCGTCAGGGCGAGAAGAGCAAGCAACCCGGCCTTCAAAGGCAAATCTCTGATCCCATCCCCTCGGTTGCGACTCCCGTACGTCCCTAAACCGCACCGGTCGCCCGGGGACCCTCCCCAGCGCCCGGTAAGAAACCACTCGCAAGGTACCATAGCCATGAAAACCGTGCAATCGGGGGGTCAATACCCTGCGGTCCCCACAACCGTCACGCCAGCGTGCGATGTTTGTTCTACCATTGGGTGTCTACCATCGAGCATTTACGGTCCCACACGGAGAGGAGCGGCGCTATGAACCCTTACAGAACACACACTGCAGGCGAGCTGCGGGCGAAAAACGCTGGCGAGCAGACGCGGTTGGCGGGCTGGGTACACCGTCGCAGGGACCACGGCGGTTTGGTCTTCATAGACCTCCGTGACCGATGGGGAATTATCCAGGTTACCTTTGATCCAGAACGCGCAGAGCTGTTTACCGCCGCCGAGAAGCTGCGCCCGGAGTGGTCCATCTCCGTCGAAGGCGAGGTAGCCCTGCGGCCCGAAGGGAACGAAAACCCGGAGCTTACGACCGGTGAGGTAGAAGTCCAGGCGACCGAACTGCGGGTTCTGAACGAGAGCGCGACGCCGCCCTTCGAGATCGATCGCGAGCGGGAAGTGGACGAGCTTCTGCGTCTAAAGTACCGCTACCTGGACTTGCGGCGCGAGCGCATGCGGAAGAACATCTTGTTCCGCCACCAGGTCGTCAAGCACATGCGCGACTTCCTGGACGAGCGTGGCTTCGTAGAGATCGAGACTCCCCTCCTGACCGCCTCCACGCCAGAGGGCGCCCGCGACTACCTGGTTCCGGCCCGACTGTATCCCGGACAGTTCTACGCGCTGCCGCAATCCCCGCAGCAATTCAAACAACTCCTCATGGTGGCGGGGTTCGAACGATATTTTCAGATCGCGCGCGCCCTGCGCGACGAGGACCAGCGCGGCGACCGCCAGCCCGAGCACACTCAGCTCGACCTGGAGATGAGCTACACCACACAAGACGAAGTCCTTGACCTCATCGAAGGTCTCTATACGGAGATCGTCGAGGACTTTTCAGGCAAGAAGCTCGTCTCCAAACCATTCCCACGTCTCACCTACGCCGAGGCGATGGACCGCTTCGGCTCCGACAAGCCGGACCTTCGCTTTGGCCTGGAGTTGAAGGACGTATCGGAGATCGCCCGTTCCTCGGAGTTCAAAGTATTCCGGGGGGCCGTCGAATCCGGCGGATCTGTGCGCGGCATTGCGGTCGGCGGACTCGGAGACCTCTCCCGGCGCGAAACGGATGAACTGACGAAAATAGCCACGGACGCCGGGGCGAAGGGGCTCGCACACTTCCGCATCGAAGTGGACGGCCTGACGGGGCCGGTCGCCAAGTTCTTCTCGGAAGAGGAACAAACCTCCCTGCGCACGTCGCTCGGGGCGGAGCCAGGAGATTGGCTATTCTTCGTGGCCGACCGGAACCCCGTAGTTTTCGAGAGCCTGAACCGGCTGCGGCTGCACTTCCGGGACCGGCTCGGACTGGCGGGGGAGGGCGTTCTGGCGCTGTGCTGGGTTACGGACTTCCCGCTGTTCGAGTGGAACGAAGACGAGAAACGCATAGAGCCCATGCACCACATGTTCACCATGCCCTGCGAGGAAGACCTGGAGAAGCTGGATACGGACCCGCTATCGGTCATCGGCCAGCTCTACGATCTGGTCGCCAACGGCACCGAGCTGGCTTCGGGGAGCATCAGGATCCACCGCCCCGACCTCCAGCAGAAGGTGTTCTCCATCGTCGGGATAGACAAGGAAGAGGCGGAGAGGCGCTTCGGGGCGATGCTGACGGCCTTCCGCTACGGCGCGCCGCCTCACGGTGGGATCGCACCGGGGATAGACCGCCTCATCATGGTCCTGCAAGACGAGCCGAACATCAGAGAGGTAATGGCCTTCCCCAAAACCCAGGCCGCCCGCGACGAGATGATGGACGCCCCCGGACCCGTCTCCGAAGTGCAGCTGAAAGAGCTGAACATAGCCCTGCGGCGCGCTCCCGGATCCGACAAAGGCTCAAACCCCGCAACGCACCCGAGCGAAGGCAACAACTAGGCGCCCCGTGCGGACCTCTCCAGCGTCTCCAGGATTCGTCCGGTGAAATCCTGGGAACAAAGGCGCTCGTGATACGGACATCCGCAGACTTCAGCACGCAGCCCGGCTCCGCTCAGGACGCTATCGCCCTGACGTTCGACGACGGACCTGACCCCGTGTGGACGCCGCAGGTTCTGGAAGCCTTGCGGGCTGTGGATGCGAGGGCGGCTTTCTTCGTGACCGCGCCGCTAGCCCGGAGGTTCCCGTACCTGATCTCCGAGATTCTGACCGACGGGCACGCCGTGGAACTGCACTGCACGAGGCACGTCCGTCACACAGAACAGGCCCGCGAGCAAGTAGAAGCCGACGTGCGCTCCGGGCTCCGAGACCTTCGCAAACTGGGCGTCTCGCCCTGGTTCTGGCGCCCGCCGTGGGGCGTACTGGCCCCGTGGACAACAGAGATTGCGGAGGAGTTCGGGTTGCGCCTCGCCCTGTGGACGGCTGATACCCACGACTGGCGCGGGGACAACGCAACAGAGATGCTCAAAGCTATCTCTCCTGGCCTCGGTCCCGGCGCCGTGGTGCTCATGCACGATGGGCTCGGCCCCGGAGCCCGGCGCTCGGGCTGCGAAGAGACCGTCGCGCTCATCGGCACCCTCGTGGCTAGTATCCGTTCACTTGGCTGCGAACCCGTCACGATAG
Organism: Rubrobacter sp.; assembly: GCA_013812245.1. Taxonomy (GTDB): domain Bacteria; phylum Actinomycetota; class Rubrobacteria; order Rubrobacterales; family Rubrobacteraceae; genus JACDGB01. The sequence continues at coordinate 4,047 of JACCTS010000602.1, read as the reverse complement.
ACCTCGTACAACGCACTTCGTTCACGCAGCCGAGGTCGGCGGTTTGACGGGCGCCGGGACAGGGAGACGCCTGCGGACGGTGTCTGATCCGCTATCCGTGCTGGACGAAATACGCGCCGAAGCTGCAGCCCGCGACTCAGACCCTGGCTTCCCGGGCGCGCCATTCAAGGCTCTCGCGGAGGTCGGCATCCTCGCCATGCCGGCGCCGCACGCCGCATCGAAGACCGGACGCCTGGCTCCATTCTCCGAGGAGTGGCGAGTATTGCGGGCCGTCGCCCGGGCCGATGCCTCCGTAGGCCGCATCCTGGACGGACATCTCAACGGCGTCGAGCGTCTGGCGGTGCTTGCGCCAGAGCCTCTCCGGTCCGATGAACTGGAGGCAGTTTCCACGGGGGAACTCCTGCTAGGAGTCTGGGGGGCCGACCCGATCCCCGGCGAAGGAGGTCCCGCAAGCCTCGTGGACACCACTGACGGCCCGACAATAGACGGCGTCAAAACCTTCTGCAGCGGCTCCACGGGCATCGACAGGGCGCTGGTCGCCGTACGGGCGCCGGAGACTGAAGGACCAGGACCGCCACTCCTCGTATATGTGGCCCTCGACGAAAGCGTTGAGGTGGACGAGGGCTGGTTCCGGGGTGCGGGCATGCGAGCCTCCGAGAGCCACCGCGTCGTCTTCCACCGGACGCCGGTGCTCGCGGTGCTCGGCGAGCGGGGTGAACTCGTCCGCGAGCCGTACTTCTCCCGCGACGCCGTGCGAACCGCGGTAACCTGGGCCGGTATCGCTGACTCCGCCGTGGACGCCGCCCTCGATATCCTCGCCGCCAAGTCAGGCGGCGTTCCCGACGACATCGTCTCCCTGTCCGCGGGAAAGATGCTCGCGGCGCAGGGGACCATGGATCGCTGGCTGGAGTACGCGGCCCGCTACGCCGACACAAACCCGGAGGATTCGATGGCCCCGTTCTCCACCGGCCTTCGTGAATCCATCGCGGCGGCGTGCCGCAGCATCCTGGACGAGGCCGCACGCGCCGTCGGCTCCCATCCTTTCGCAGTCGCCGGTGACCTCGACCGCGCCAGGCGCGACCTGGAGCTTTTCCTCCTCCAGCATCGTCTGGAACCCGCCCTCGCCCGCGCCGGAAGGCAGGAAATACAGACTCGCATGACGGAAGACGATGATGCATCGGGCTGACCTTCGGACCAGCATGCCCGGAATGCAGAGCTTCCCCGTTTCCGTCAAGGGAGTTCTGTTGAAGGAGGGAAGAGTCGTCCTCCTGAAGAACGAGCGCGAGGACCTGCATGTGGAGGTCGTGCCGCTACTGGACGCCTGGGTCTACCGGATACCACGCTCGGGCGACGTGCTCGTCGTGGCTTATGGATGTACGTCCGTGGACTTCACCCCGCTGAGGCATAGCGAAGAACACCGCGCTTCGGGGACTTTCGGCTCTGACGAGTTGGGAACCATCGCCATCCCGGACGGATACAGAAGGGCCATCCGGGCCTGGTTCGAACGGTCAAACGGTGGCCATCCATGAGGGAGCGGTTGGATCGGGACTACTTCGAAGATCTCTACGCCCGCTCCAGAGACCCGTGGAGCTTCGAGACCAGCGAGTACGAACGCCGCAAGTACGCTCGCACGCTGTCAGTCCTCGGGAATCGCCGTTTCCGGCGGGCTCTGGAGGTCGGCTCTTCCATCGGGGTCTTCACCGCCATGCTGGCGTCCCTCTGCGACGAATTACTGGCCGTGGACACCTCGGAGCGCGCCGTCACCGAAGCGAGAAAACGGCTCGCGGGGTTCGAGCACGTCCGCGTCGAGCGTCGTACCCTGCCCGAGGAGACGCCAGAGGGACACTTTGATCTCGTCGTCGCCTCCGAGGTTCTTTACTACCTGCCCCGGGAGACAATGCTGGAGACGCTGAAGCTCCTGGAGGATGTGCTCGCCCCGGGGGGACTGCTGCTCGCCGTCCACTGGCGCAAGGAGACAGAGACCTACCCGCTGCAAGGCGACGAGGTACACGAGTTGCTCGTGGAAAACACCCGCCTCGCCCGCATGACGTCGGTGACCGAAGACGAGTACCGCCTGGATCTCCTGGAGGACACTGCATGAACAACGACCAACGTCTCGTGATAGTCGGCGGTGGCCCGGCCGGCCTCGCCACAGCCCGGGCGTATCGGCAAGAAGGCGGCCGGGCCGACGTCACCATCCTGACCACCGAACCATACGCGCCCTACAATCGTCCGCCGCTCACCAAAGAGTACCTGCGCGGCGAAATGTCGCGTGACGAACTGCCTATCGAGCGGCCAGAATGGTACGAGGAGAATGGCGTCGAGTTGCGGGAGGCGACGAGCGCGACCTCCGTTGACCGCGAACGGCAGATAGTCGAGTCGGAAGATGGAGAGGAGATTCCATACGACGCCCTGGTTCTCGCCACCGGCTCCGAGCCCGTACGAATCCCCATCCCCGGCGCGGACGACCCCGAAATCCTGGTGATGCGCACCATCGAGAATTCGACCCGGCTGCAAAGCCGCGTCGGTGAGGGAAGCCGGGCCGTGGTGGTAGGCAGCGGCTTCATCGGGTGCGAGGCTGCGGCTTCGCTCTCGCTGCGGGGTGCGGAGGTCGCCCTGATCAGCCTGGAAGAAGCTCCCCAGAAAGAACGTCTGGGCGCGGAGGTCGCGGAGCGCATTCAGGGCTGGCTCGAAGGCTACGGCGTGGAACTGCGACTGGGCGCAAATCTGGAGAGCATCGAACACCTGGGCGACGGCTACGAGGTGTCCATAGAAGGCGGGGATACGATGTCCGCCGGTACCGTCCTCTTCGGAACCGGCGTCCGGCCGCGCATCGGGCTCGCGGAGGCGGCCGGTCTGGAGGTAAACGGCGGCGTAGTGACGGACTCTGCGATGCGGACGAGCGCGCCGGGCATCTTCGCCGTCGGGGATATTGTCCGGGCATACAACGAGGCCGCCGGACGCCACCTGAGCGTCGAGCACTGGGGCGATGCCCTGGAGCACGGACGTATCGCGGGCACCGTGATTGCGGGTGGTGAGGCAGCCTGGGCGATGGCTCCCGGCTTCTGGTCAACTATCGGCGACCGTACGCTCAAGTACTGGGCCTGGGGCGATGGCTGGGATGAAATGCTCTTCGATGCCGACGGTGAGTCTTTCACCGCCCGGTACGGCAAGGACGACGTCCTGGTGGGTGTTCTGGCCCACGGCGCGGACGATGACTACGAGCGAGGGCGGCAGCTGATCGAAGCCGGAGCGCCTTTCCCCGGATGAGTTTGTCCGCCCCGGATCCAGCCCTCCAGGCTTCCGTCGTCGTACCCGCCCGCGACGAGGAAGCGCTCATAGAAGCCTGCCTGGGGGCGCTCGCGCACCAGCGAGGCGTCGCACACGAAGAGTACGAAGTCCTGGTAGTGCTCGACCACTGCACAGACGAAACAGAAGCCCGGGCGCGAAGCCTGGCGGAGAGGCATCCGAACCTCCGGCTGCACTTCCTCGATGGTCCTGGACGGGGCTCCGGGCCGGCGCGGCGGGTAGGCATGGAGGCAGCGTGCGCCCGTCTGCTCGGCCTCGGACGACCCGGTGGCCTGGTCTGCTCGACCGACGCCGACACCGTGGCCGCATCGGATTGGCTGGCGGCGCAACTCGACGCCGCCTCTCGCGGTGCGGTGGCCATCGGAGGACGCATCGAACTCTCGGACAATGGCTCTCTGCCAGAGAACATCGTGCGCTGGCACACGGAGCGGGGGCGTCTCCGGCAAAAGGAACTCCGGTCTGCCCCTGGCAAGGCGGAGCACTGGCAGTTCTCGGGGGCCTCGCTCGCCCTGACGGCGGCCGTCTATCGCGAGGTTGGCGGCCTAGAGCCCCGGTCCTCGCTGGAGGACGAACATTTGGAACAGGTCCTGCGCCAGCGAGACATCCCCATAGAACGGTTGCTCTCCGTCCGGGTCACGACCTCGGCCCGCCTCGTCGGGCGCGCCAACCGGGGACTCGCCCACGATCTTGCGCTGGCAGCAGAACGGGGATCAGCCGTCGGCGACCAGCAAGAAACAG
>JACCTS010000565.1 GCA_013812245.1 Rubrobacter sp. | reverse complement strand
TGATTCGGGGTGACGACGCTGACGAAGTCCACGCGCTCCTCCGGGGGGAGGTTGCTCTCGGCTTCGAGCATCTCCTCCCAACCCGCGTAGTTGCGGTCGTCGGGGAGGCCGAGGTCCCGGCCGGAGGTGAGGGACTTCTCCTTCGTGGACGAGAGCGCCCCGGCGGTGAAGGAGATCTCACCGTCCATCAGCGCGGCGTTGCGGTGGACGGCCCCGATGAACGCCCCCGAGCCGCCGCCGACCATCCCCATCCTGAGCTTCCTCACGCTAACCTCCTCCAAAAGACTCGGCAGGGACCCCGTCGAACGCCGAACAGGGCGTACGGTCTGGTATTTCTCCTGTCCGCGGGCCCTCTTCTCGTGTGGCGTATCTTGTAGGACAGTGTAGCGGACTTTCGCGGTGGATCGGAAGCCGGCCCGGCGCCGATGTCCTTCTCTTCCGCCAGGTTTCGCCGCTTTGATAAACTCGTGCCGTGGACCGCTACGACTTCGACGTGCGTCTGACGCCGGCGGCGCGGGAGATGCTGCGTCCCGGCGAGGCTCTGGTTCTCGACTGGCACCGGATGGCAGTGTGCTGCGCCGGGGCGGGGGAGGCGAGCCTCTACGCCATGAAAGAGGAAGGCGCCCGAAGGCGCAAGGGCCTGGTGCGCCTGAAGGGTGAGGCCCCGATCTACGCGGCGCGGGCCATCTTCCAGCACCTCTCCGGGCGCGAGGTCGTGCTGGACGCCCGCCGTACCCTGGGCATGAGGCGCTTCACCTCCAACCTCCCGGCGGACTTCGGATTGCGCGCCGTCTTTGGCCGTTTGCCGGAGCCGGATCGCCCGGCGGATCGTATCGCGCGTTAGAAAGGAGCGGGCCGAGCCCGCTCCCGGCAAACATCGTCTCGGCTCTCCTGCTTCTAGTCTCGGGCGTCTACTACCCCGTCAGGGTACTCCCCGGGTGGATGCAGGTGGCCGCGCAGTTCTCTCCGGTCACCTACGGCCTCGAAGGCTCCCGAGATGCGCTCCAGGACGGCGCCGGCGTCGCGCAGCTCTGGGAGAGCATCCGACCGCTGCTTGTGATGGGCGCCGTCTTCGTGCCGCTGGGGCTCTTCGTCTTCCACCTCGGCGAGAGCTACGCCAAGCGCACCGGGAAGCTAAAGAGGAGCGGATAGAGAAAGGCACCGAGCGTGGGTCCGGACGCGAAGTCCTGTGCCCGGACCCGGATGTGCCCGCGTCCAGCGCCACCTTGACAGCGTTTCTGAACTAAGTTAATATTCAGATCATTGATCGAAAGGTTAGCGATTTGGGTATCAAGGAACGCAGGCAGAGGCAGAGGCGGCAATTGAGGGACTCCATCCTGTCCGCGGCGCGGGAGATCGCCTCGAAGGAGGGTTGGCGGGCGGTGACGATCCGCAAGATCGCCGGGCTCATAGAGTACAGCCCTCCCGTCATCTACGAGTATTTCGACTCGAAGGAGGACCTGCTCCTCGAGCTCGTGCGGATGGGCTACTCCGGTCAGCTGGAGGCGGTGGAGTCCGCCCGTGAAGCCTCCGACGATCCGGAAGAGGCCCTGCGCGAGATGGCGCGCGCCTGGTGGCGGTTCGCCGTCGAGGCCCCCGACCTCTACCAGGTCATGTACGGTCTGGGGGGCGTGTCTTTCCCCGTTACGGAACTCAGGAAGGAGGGCGAGAAGATAGCAGGATCGATGGCAGAGGTGATAGAGGAGATAATGAGAGAGAACGGGAAGGACGCCGCGAACGTCTGGGACAAAGTGGTCCTCGGTTGGGCCACGGTCCACGGCATCGTGTCCCTCGCCATGGCCGGCCGGATCGCGGGCGGCGAAGCGGAAGCCGAGAGGCTCGTGGACCAGGCCATTCGCGATTACCTGAAGTCGTGGACGGATGCTTAGAAAAGCACGAAAGGAGGTGTCCCGCTTTCGTCCGTACTTAACTTAGTTATATAAACGTGCGTTGTTAAGCTGGATCTTGAAAGGTGTCAGAGAAGGAGGTCGTGCAGTGAGAGATAGTCGGGGTGCAGACGGGACGTTGGAGGCGCAGGAACGGAGTCAGAAAGGAGCTTTGGTGATGGACGGAAGAACAGAGAACAGGGCCAGCGTGGCGGGCACCGAGGTGGTCATGCCCCACAAGGGCGGGCCGGAGGTGCTCAGGGTTGGACGGCGCGGGCCGCTCGCCCCGACTTCCGGGCAGGCCGTGGTCCGGGTGGAGGCGGCCGGCGTGTCGTTCGCCGAGGTGGGGATGCTCAAGGGAAACTACCCCATGCAGCCGAAGTTCCCGTTCGTCCCTGGCTACGACCTGGCGGGCATCGTGGAGGGGGTCGGCGAGGGCGTTGACCGAGAGATGGTGGGCAGGCGGGTGGCCGCACTCACGGAGAAGGGGGCGTGGGCCGACCGCGTTGCGCTCGACGCGTCGAAGCTCGTGACGGTGCCCGAGGGCCTCGATCCCGCCGATGCGGTGGCGGTCGTCACCAACGGGGTCACCGCCTGGCAGATGGTCCACCGCGCCGCGAAGGTGCGGGCAGGGCAGACCGTTCTGGTGCACGGGGCGTCTGGCGGAGTGGGTACGCTGCTCGTGCAGTTCGCGCGGCTGGCGGGGGCGGAGGTGATCGGGACCGCCTCGGCGCCCAAGCACGAGCACGTGCGCGCTTTGGGCGCCGTGCCGATCGACTACAAGAGCGAAGACGTGCCGATGAGGGTGCGGGAGATCTCCCCGGGCGGCGTTGACGCGGTCTTCGACAACGTCGGCGGTCCGGGGCTCGTGGACTCGTGGCGGATGCTCCGCCGGGGCGGGACGCTCGTCTCCTACGGCTCCGCCTCGACGGTGAACGGCACCGGGCACCGGTTCACCCCCTTGATCAAGATCTTCGCACGGGTCCTGCTCTGGAATGCCGTTCCGAACGGCAAGCGGGCATCCTTCTACTACGTCCAGCGCTGGCCCAAGCTCTTCGGAGAGGATCTCGCGACCGTCCTTTCGCTGCTTGCCGAGGGGAAGATCGATGCGCACGTCACGCGGCGGATGCCGCTGGAGGATGCGGCTGCGGCGCTCGGGCTCCTGGTCTCGGGGAAGGCGACCGGCAAGGTCGTGCTCGTCCCTGGGGCGCGGCCTTCGAATGCGGACATCCGCGCCTAGATTCGAGCAAAGAGAGGACGTATTGTGAGCAAGCGACGCGTGAAGCTGCCAGCCTACCTGTACCCTACCAACTTCGTGTTCAAAGCGCTCTCGCGTATGGGGCTGCACATAGGGGTGGTCAACATGCTGACCGTGGCCGGCCGCACCTCCGGGCAGCCGCGTTCTACCCCCGTCTCGCCCGTACGTCTGGACGGACGCCGTTTCATCGTCGCTCCGATGCCCCAGGCGGACTGGGTCCGCAACGTCCGCGCGGCCGGACGCGGGCGGCTGAAAGACGGGAAGAGAACCCAGCAGGTGACCTTGCGCGAGCTCGACGACCCGCAACTGCGCCGAGAGATCATGTCCGTCTTCCCCGCCCAAGTGCCACACGGGGTGCGGCTGTACAAGGCCCTCGGCCTGGTCGACGGCGCGGACCCGGCACAGTTCGTCGCCGCCGCCGACGACCGCGTCACCGCCTTCGAAGTCCTTCCCGCACCGTCTCCTTGACACGACGTGCCCGAACGTGAAGTCTCCGAGGTCCGGGTGGCGCAGGCGTTTGCTTCCGATCCCTACCGGGAGGATCTCGTGCCGCGGCCACGGGCTTCGACGATTCGCCAACTCGGTTCTGCTAACGTGCGCCGTCAACAAGGAAGGAGCGGCAATGTCCACCTCCGAGGACGCAACCCAGGTCATGGACTCCTCCGCCTTCCACGATGCGTTCGACGTCGGGCTGACACCGCTCGATGAGGCGCTCGACGTCACGATCGCCTGGTTCCGCGAATGGCTGGCCGGCAGGGAATGTCTCGAACAGACGTGCGGCAACCACCGGAAGATCATCATCGCACCGCGCGACCTTTCTGGGGAGCGGGAGTATGTTATCTACACGATGCCCTGCCGGCCGACCGGCCCGCTAGAGAGGCGCTATCACGGACATCGGCTGCCGGGGTTCATGTACTTCTCGTCCTGGCGGGCGCGGTAGAACTCGCCGCGACTCATGGGGGATTTGTCCGGGTGGGTCGCGTCGTGGACCGCCAGGTAGCGGTCGTAGGCGTTCTCGCCGGAGATCTCCTTCAGGTACTCCCAGATGGCGCGCAGCGGGTTGGTCATCGTCCGCCTATCCTAACTCCCCGCCCTGACCGGCTCGCGCTCCTCGATCTCGCGTCCTTCAGAGTCCAGGCGGGACTGTTCGTGAGGGGCTTCGCTGAGTTCGGGCTCCGTCCCGCCCCGGATGATGCCGAACCACACCCGCACGGCGTCGCCGATCACGATGATGATCATGGCCGCGAACAGGATGGAGAGTACGCCGTCCACCGTGGTGTTCGTCAAGACCTGGCGCACGTCGTCCAGGCTCTGCGCCCCTAGAGCGGCCATGACGTCGTTCACCTTGCCCGTGTCGAGCGATTGTTGCGCCTGGGCCCTCTGGGCGAAAAAGCCGAGCGAGGGGTTGGTGGAGAAGATCTTCTGATAGCTCGCCGTGAGCGTCACCGAAGCGTCCCACAACAGCGGCAGCGCCGTCACCCAGGCGTAGCGGAGCTTGCCCATCTTTATGAGGATGGTCGTGCCGACGGTGAGCGCCACGGCTGCAAGAAGCTGGTTCGCTATCCCGAACAGCGGAAAGAGCTGATTGATGCCACCCAGAGGATCGTTCACGCCGGCTATGAGGAAGTAGCCCCAACCGGCGACGATGAGGCCGCTGGCTATGAGGTTGCCAGGCAGCCAGGAGGCGTTGCGGAAGGCGGGGACCACGTTGCCTACGAGGTCCTGGATCATGAACCGCCCGACCCGCGTACCGGCGTCCACCGTCGTCAGGATGAACAGCGCCTCGAACATGATCGCGAAGTGGTACCAGAAAGCCTGCAGCGCCGGCCCGCCAAGTATGCCGGAGAAGATCTGGGCCATCCCCACCGCGAGCGTCGGGGCGCCGCCGGTCCTGCCGATGATGCTGTCCTCACCGACGTTCTGCGCGGTCTGTGTGAGCGTCTGAGGGTCCACCGAGAACCCGAAGCCGCCGACGGCCTGTGAGGCAGACTGTACGGTGTCCCCGAGCAAGCTCGGGTTTGCGTTCATGGCGAAGTACACGCCGGGATCGAGCGTGGTCGCCGCGATTATCGCCATCACCGCCACGAAGGATTCCATGAGCATGGCGCCGTAGCCGATAAAACGTATCTGCGACTCTTTCTGGATGAGCTTGGGCGTCGTGCCCGAGGCGATGAGCGAGTGGAACCCGGAGAGCGCCCCGCAGGCTATGGTTATGAATACGAACGGGAAGAGCGCCCCGGCGAAGACCGGACCCTGGCCGTTGAAGGCGAACTCGGTGGCCTTGGGCATGTGTATCGAAGGGAGGGTGAAGGCGATGCCGATGGCCAGGAGGAGTATCGTGCCAATCTTCATGAAGGTCGAGAGGTAGTCGCGCGGGGCGAGCAGCACCCACACCGGCAGCACGGAAGCTATGAACCCGTAGGCTATGAGGGCGATTGCAATGGCGTTCACCCCGAAGGTCCAGGCTTCGGCGTAGGCGGAGGACTCCGAGATCCAACCGCCCCCGACGAGAGCCAGGATCAGAAGCCCCACCCCGATGAGCGAGACTTCCAGCACACGCCCCGGCCGCAGGAAGCGCAAATATACGCCCATCAAAAGCGCGATCGGGATGGTCATGGCGATGGAGAATGCGCCCCACGGCGACGCCGCCAGCGCGTTCACCACGACGAGCGCGAGTACCGCGAGCAGGATGATCATGATGGAAAGCACCGCGATCAGAGCAGCCACCCCGCCCACCGGCCCGATCTCTTCCCGCGCCATCTGCCCGAGCGTCTTGCCGTTTCTCCTCATGGAGAAGAAGAGCGTGGTCATGTCCTGCACGGCGCCGGCGAGGATGACGCCGACGATGATCCAGACCGTCCCAGGCAGATACCCCATCTGGGCCGCGAGCACCGGACCAACGAGCGGCCCGGCACCCGCTATAGCGGCGAAGTGGTGCCCGAAGAGCACCCTTCGGTCCATCGGCTCGAAGTCCTGGCCGTTGTTGAGGCGCTCGGCCGGGGTGGCCCGTGAGTCGTCCGTCTCCAGAACGCGGCGCTGGATGAACCGTGCGTAAAACCTGTACGCGATGGCGTAGGAGGCGATGGCCGCGAACAGGAGCCAGGCCGCGTTCACCGTCTCGCCGCGGGAGAGAGCCAGGACTCCCCAACACACGGCCCCGATTATGGCTATGCCGACCCAGATACCGTACCGTCGGAGACTGTTGCCCATAATGCCCCTCCTGACCTTCCCCAAAGGTTTTTCGTAAACAGGGGCATGCTATCACAACGAAAAGCCGTATTTGACATGCCGGAATACCTTCACTACAGACGGGGCGAGAGCAGCCGCGGAGCCGTCATGCACACAGCGAATACGAGGACGGAGCAGATGACTGCGGGGTAGACGAATATCTCCACCGGGACGGCTTTCACCGCCAGCCCGAACACGGCTTTCAGGGCGTCGTTCATGTACGCGAAGGGAACGAAGTTCCGCAGAAAAGCCAGGATGCCTTCGGGATGCCGGTTGCGAAAGAAGCCGGAGATGTAGATCAGGGGGAACAGAATCGCCGTCGCGTACAGCAACACGTCCGCCGGCGACGAGGTGAAGTTGGCGATGAAGATCCCTATAGCGTTCGCCGTCACCAGCGTGGCGAACACGGCGAACGTGGCCGCCAGCACCCACATCATCGAGACGGGATGCAAGACGTAGACGATCACGAGCGCCGGCAAGAGCTGCACGAAGTCCAGGACGGCGTTCACGGCGAGTACCTCGAAGACGATGCGACGGGGCGAGGTGGGGGTGAGGGCGACGCGCACCAGGATGCCGTCGTTCAGGTCTATGGTAAGGCTCTCGCCCGCCCCGAACGTACCGGCCATGACCGCCACGATGCCGATGACCGCCGCCGCGTACTCGGCCGGGATGCCACTGGCCGCGACCGGCACGATGATCGCCATCGGATAAATCATCTTGATGAGGAGGGCGAATCGCCTCCCGAAGAACAGCGCCACGTCCTTCTTCCAGTATGCGTCCGGCGGGTTAATCCTCATCGCGCAGCGTCTCCCCCGTCAGCTTCACGAACACGTCCTCCAGGCTCGGGCGCCGCACGGCGAGGTCCGTTATGTCTCCACCAGCCCGCACGATGCCACCCACCACGTCGGCCACGATGCCGGGCCGGTCTTCGCAGTGGACCACGAGATCCTGGCCCTCCGGCACGACCTGGTCCACGCCAGCCACGCTTTCGACCGACCCGTACTCCACCGGGTTGCGGAGCGTCGCCACTATGCGGCGGACTCCTTGAAGGGAGGAGATCAGCTCTTCCGGCGTTCCCTCTTCCACGAGCCTGCCTTCGTGCAGGAAGGCGACGCGGTCGCACAGTGACTCCACCTCGTCCACCTGGTTGCTGGCGATCACGACGGCCACTCCGGAGGCGGACAGGTCCCGGATCTTGCGCTGAAGGGCGAGCTGCGAGGTGTAATCGAGCCCGAGCGATGGTTCGTCCAGGAGCAGCACGTCCGGCCCGTGTGCCAGAGCTTCGATCAGGGCGAGCTTCTTGCCCATCCCGTAAGAGTACGTCTTGACCCGATCGTCCCGGTACGCCGCGAGGTCGAAGTACTCGAAGAGTTCCGAGAGCGCGCCCTCCGCCTTCGCCTCATTCACCCCATACAGACGAGCAAAGAAATAGGCGTTCGCCCAGCCGGAAAGGTCCCCATAGTGCGTCGGCCGGTCCACCATCAAACCCAGCCTCGCCCGGACCTTACGCTTCTCCCGCAGCCCGTCCGTTCCGCCGACACGGAACGTACCCGAGTCCGGTTCCACGGCTGTCGAGAGCACGCGCAGCAGGGTACTCTTGCCTGAGCCGTTCGGCCCCACCAGGCCGAAGACCTCACCCCAGCCCACGGAGAGGCTCAACCCTTCCACGCCCCGGCCACTGCTCCTGTAGCGCAGCGTTATGCCCCTCGCTTCCAGCGCGACCGGTCTCTCCACGAATGCCTTCCAAATCCGAGAAACGTCGCGCATATTCTAGCCGCGCCGCTCTGTGCCCGTTGTGGAGCGCCTCACCCCGCACCAGAGGCCGGCCGCTGTCATGCCTTTTCGGTGGTCTAGTCTTTGGTGGCGACGTAGTAGTAGTTCTGGAAGTCGTGTGGGAGTTGCTCGACCTCGACCTTCTCGAACCCCGCTTCCCCGAGCATCTCCCGCGCCTTCTCCTCGCCCCACATCGCGCCCAGGCCCTCGCCGTCTTGCGCGAGGGAGACGGTCATGCAGTGCATGGTGGAGACGGTGTAGAGGAAGGGACCGAGGGGGTGATCCAGGTTATTGTGGACGTGGCTTGAGCCCGCGATGTCCTGCATGAGGTAGACGCCGTCCGGCCGGAGCGCGTTCGCTATCCTTTCGAGCACCACCGCCGGTTTCGCCTGGTCGTGGACGGCGTCGAAGGTGGTTATGAGATCGTAGCGTCCGGTTTCGTCGAGCTTCGACACGTCCTTGACCTCGAAGCGGATGTTGGACGAGCCGTTCCTCTCGGCATCGGCGCGGCCCCGGCGGATGCCTTCTTCGGAGAGGTCATAGCCGGTGAAGCGGCTGTTGGGGAAGGCGCGGGCCATGAGGTTGAGAGCCCGGCCGCTGCCGCAGCCCACGTCAAGGACCTCTATGCCTTCTTCCAGGCGTCCGGTCAGCCCCGGCACGAGCGGCAGTATGTGGTCGAGCAGGGCGGGAAGGACCGTCTGACCGCTGTCTTCGGCCATGACCTCCTGGAAGCGCGGGAATGCCGAGTACGGGACGCCGCCGCCTCTCTTGAATGAATCAACGATCCGGTCTTCCACCGAACCCAGGACCCCGATGTACTGCATGAAAGCGGCGATGTTGTCCGGCGCGGCGTCCCGCGTGAGCAGGGCTGCGTGCTCCGGAGGGAGGCTGTAGGTCTCGCCTTCGGGATCGTGCTCGACCACTCCGCCGACGACCATAGCGCCGAGCCACTCGCGGACGTAACGCTCGTTGAGGTCCGCCGCCGCGGAGACCTCCTCGCTGGTTGACGGAGGCAGCCCCGCCATAACGTCGAACAGCCCCGTCCTGTGACCGATGCTCGTCATGAGCGCCAGCGACCCGTCGTTCAGCACGCCGACCAGCCGCTCGCCGAACTCCTCGACCTTTCTTCCATCTACATCCTGCGCGGTCACGGCTCTCCTCTCTGGCTTCCCGAGCCGGCCAACAATTATATCGCTTGTTACAAAACTCTGCTCGCGGGACGGATAGACGCCATCATCCCCGTCCCGGTTTCACCCGCCGGTTCCTCTCGCCTGTTCTCCGGTTACGCGTGCGCTCTCTGTCCGAGACCACCACGCCAGCCCTCCATACACCGCGTGACGCGCTTGGGATTGGAATCCGGCCCCGAAGTGTGTCGTCGGAGAGAGGAATCGGGTGAAGCATCTGTGCTGGCGTTGGACTGCTACCTAGTGCATGATCAGGGGACCTCCTGGGAAATAGATAGGTGCTCGTAATGTGGACAACCAAAGATCCCGCAGACCCTGTCGGCGAGCTCGTAAGCGCCCAGCAGACCGTCGGGTTCGACCACTTTGCGCTTGCCGTGGACCCACTTGGGCTCTATGGCGTTGAGCCACGGGCTCTTCTTGGGCAGAAGGCAACTCACGATCCTCACTCCGGCTTCGCCCCCGCTGTTTTTGACCCCGCGGTTGTGCTTGCCGAGCCAGCGCCTGACCTCTTTGGAGATGTGCCAGCTTGCGTTGTCCCAGACGAGGAGCAGGACTTTCTTGCCCGCGGCTTCGAGCTTCTCGCCGCACCACGAAAGAAACTGCGTCGTTATGGAACTCACGGGCCGACCATCCACGAATCGCAGCCACGTCTCCTCAAGACCCGGCAGGTAGAGCCCGTAACAGGAGATGGCCTTTGGATCGGGGTCGTCCTTGGCGACCGACTTTTGGACGAGACGCATCGGCTTTCCCTCATCGGCCCAGCTATTGAGGGCGGGAAGTGTAAGCCGACTCCACCAGCATTCGTCCTCGAAACCCACCGCCCACTCGGGATCGGCTTCGGCTATTGCCATCAGTCGGTCGCGCCGCCTTTTTTTCTTTCATACAGGGGATCGGGGGAGGTGATCCAGCGTTTCGCTCTTCGCCATCTCACTCCGAGAAGGCGCGCCAAAGTAGCCCGGATAGTCTCCCCGAGACCCATCTTTCCGTAAGCCCCTTCTCGAAACTCACCTCGGCGGCCATCTCAAGCGTCCAGAGACTCGTGTCGTATCCGAACTCCCTCGGGGAGCGGTGGAGCATCTCCCTCACAGCCTCGGCACTCTTCTCGTCAAAGACCGCCTGGGTTCGCCTGGGTTCGCCTGGGTTCGCCTGGGACGCGAGGAACCAGGCTCCAGAGCGCCGAGTCCGCGCTCGTTGAAGTCGTGGATGGCGTTTCGCACTGTCTGGGAGGCGCATCCCAAACTCGCAGCGATCTTGGGCGGGAACTCTCCGCGAGAACTCGCCAGAAGTATCTGGCTCCGGCGCAGGACGAAAGCGTCTTTGGAGCGTAGCCCGGCTTCCAAAGCCTCGCGCTCCTCTTCCGAAAACGAACGTACGAAGATTGGAGGTTTCATGAGGACCACTATAGCTCATCG
>JACCTS010000564.1 GCA_013812245.1 Rubrobacter sp. | reverse complement strand
GTTGGGGACCTGCTTGGCGAGCACCTTTGTGATGGCCGCGGTAAGGGTGGTCTTGCCGTGGTCGACGTGGCCAATGGTGCCGACGTTGAGGTGCGGCTTGTTCCTCTCAAACTTCCCTCTTGACATCCTGGGTCCCTTCCTCGACTCCATCGGGCACGAAAAAGTAGCGGCGGCAGGACTCGAACCTGCGACACGCGGATTATGATTCCGCTGCTCTAACCGACTGAGCTACGCCGCCACGCTTGTATGTTGCCGGGCCGGACCCATCACGGTTCCGGCCTCAGAGCCCCCGAGCGGACTTGAACCGCTGACCCCCTCCTTACCATGGAGGTGCTCTACCACTGAGCTACAGGGGCATATTCCGTTATGGGGGCGGGAGGATTCGAACCTCCGTAGGCGAAGCCGGCAGATTTACAGTCTGCTCCCTTTGGCCGCTCGGGCACACCCCCGGCCACGCCCAGAGCCTCACACCCCGAAACGCCCGATTATGGTAGCAAAAGCCGCGCGCTTTTCAACAGAACGACGCTTCGCCGGGATAGAGCCACGAGAGCCCGGGAAGGGAATCGAACCCCCGACCGGCCGCTTACAAGGCGGCTGCTCTACCTCTGAGCTACCCGGGCGTTGGAGCTATCAGCTTTCAGCGGGGAAGTATATCCCAGTGTTCCGGTAATAGGGGCGCTGGATCATACCGGCCAGCCGCTGCGCTGGAGTATCTCTGCGGCTATCTCGGTTATCGAACGCCCGGAAGTCTCGACGATCAACTGGCCATTTACGGGTTCTCGTTCCCACTCGCACGACTGATCCAGAGACCTCCGGATCTGGGCTTCCCCTCCCGAACCAACCTCTCTTCGCCACACCCTCTCGGAGAGCGTCTCCCCCGCAACGCGCAACCGTACCACCAAGATATCCGCGGCCGGGATCGCGGCGTTGATATACGGTAGCTCTCGTTCGGGGGAGCGCATGACAGCCACAAGCACGAGTCGCGAGGCCCCTGCTTCCCGGAAGTTGGTCCACATCGCCGCCAGGTTCCGGGTGGTTAGCCCGGACTTGCACGGGTCGCCGGGCGGTGGTGGGAACAGACGATCGAGTTCGTCCATGTCGATCAGGGCGTGCCCGACGCCGGATGCTTCGAGTTGACGCGAGACCTCTAATGCCACCGTCGTTTTCCCAACACCTCCGGGTCCGGTGATCGCCAGCGTCGGAATAGCCACGGTTCGTCAGTAGCCTCCGGCGCGGCGCCGGATCTCCTCCAGCTTCAAGCGGGTCTCCGCAGAGAGATGGTCGGCGATACGGGAGCGGCGCGGTGTTCCCGGACGCCGGGTCATGGCAGGAAGTTCGTCCAGAAGGTCGGCGAACTCGCGGGGGGTGGCGCGGACCCCGCCCCGCGCCAGGACGGTACGCTGAAGGGCGAAGTCCGCCGTATAGACCGTGAAAGGGTCATCGAGGTCTCCGAGGAGCCGCTCTATGACATCGTCGGCAGACTCGCCGGATGCGCTGTACACGACGCGAACCGCCCCACCCGCCAGCGCTTCGATCCTCTTGGGCTCGGGACTCCGGTGGGCGTCGAAGATCACATAGACCTCACGCCCCGTCCATCCCGCAGCTTTGAGCGCGTCGTTGACGAGAAGCTCGCGCGCTGCGTCGAAGCTCTCGGCCTCCCGGTAGCGGTCGAGAGCCCCGATCACGTTGTATGCGTCGAGCACCAGGTACCAGGTCATCTCATCTTCCCCGCTGCCGCCGGACCTCGTACAGCAGCACAGCCGCCGCCACCGAGACGTTCAGCGAACCCACGGCCCCGAGCATCGGTACGGAGACCGCACCGTCGCAGCCCTCGCGCACCAGACGACGGATACCCCGGCCCTCGCTCCCGAGCACAAGCGCGACCGGCCCCGCGAGATCGAGGTCCGTATGTATTGTCCCTTCCGCCTCGGCAGCGTAGACCCAGACGCCGGCCTTCTTCATACGGTCTATCGCCCGCCTGAGGTTGGTCTCCCGCGCAACGGGTACATGCTCGCTCGCCCCCGCGCTCGTCTTGACCGCCACCGGCGTGACAGTGGCCGCACGGTCCTTTGGGATCACGACGCCGCTCGCCCCGGCCGCGTCGGCGACCCGCAGGATGGCGCCCAGGTTGCGAGGGTCCGTGATGCCGTCGAGCACGACGACGAGCGGCTCCGGTGCGGCGAGGATCTCATCCAGCTCCGTGTACGGGTACGCCCCCACACGGGCCGCTACCCCCTGATGGACTCCACCACTTGCCAATTCCTCGATCTTCGGGCGCGGGGCTTGCCTGACAGGTACACCGTACTTGGATGACGCCTGACGAACTTCTTTGTTGTCCGTCGAATCCAGTACTTCGAAGACTTTGCGCCGTCCGGCGCGCAGGGCTTCTATCACCGGCCGGATGCCGTAGATGACCTCGGACATGGGATCAGACGCGGGTCAGAATCGGGCCTTCCGGCGTGTCCTCGACCGACCAGCCTCCGGCCCCGAGCTCATCCCGCAACCGGTCGGCGGTCGACCAGTCTTTCCCTCGACGCGCGTTCTCCCGCTCCGAGACCCGGCTCAATACCTCGCTGCCCGGCTCGCCCTCGTAGCGGATGCGGACGCCGTTCACCTCAGCGGCTATCTCCTCTGACAACTCGAATCCGAAAACGGATAGGGCTTCCTCCATCGCTTTTTTGAGAGAAGCGAACTCCCCGGTGGCATCCGGGCGCGCGGAGATCTCACGTCCTGCCCGGCGGGCGGCGTCGAAGATGGCGGCCATGGCCTCCGGCGTGTCGAAGTCATCGTCCATCGCTGTCTCGACGTTTTCGCGCAGGCCGGCGGCGAGTTCATCGGACAGATTGGAGGACGCCTTCGAGCCGGAGACCTGACGGTACAGCCGCAGCAGGCGCTCGAAGGAACGGCGTTTCTCCTCCAGTATTTCGCCCGAGTAGTCTATGGGTTGGGAATAGTGGCTCTGCAGGAACCACATGCGCACGGCGTTGCGGCCGTGAAGCTCGACGGCCTCCTTGGCCTCCAGGATGTTGCCGAGGCTCTTGGACATCTTGTCCCCGACGAAGTTGACCATCCCGTGATGTGCCCACGCTCGCACAAACGTCCTCTCGGGATGCGCGCCCGCGCTCTGGGCAAGCTCGTTCTCGTGGTGCGGGAATAGCAGGTCCGTGCCGCCGCCGTGGATGTCCGCGCCGCCGGGCAGATGCTTCTCTACCATCGCCGAGCACTCGATGTGCCAGCCGGGGCGTCCCGGCCCCCACGGGCTATCCCAGGCGGGCTCGCCCGGCTTGGACGCCTTCCACAGGGCGAAGTCAAGCGGGCTCTGCTTGAAGCCGGTCTGTCCTTTCTCCGTCTCACGCATGTCGGCGGCGCGCTGGCGGGAGAGCCGTCCGTACTCGGGGTAGCTCTCGACCGAGTAGTACACGTCACCGTTGTCTGGGGCGTAGGCGTGGCCGTCCGAGATCAGGTCTTCTATCAGCGAGATCATCTCCGGGATATGCTCCGTGGCGCGGGGCTCGATATCGGGCAGGCCGACGCCCATCAACTCTAGCCGCTCGTGGAAGGATTCGGTATAGCGGCCGACGATTTCCTCCCAGGAGACGCCTTCCTCGTTGGATTTGTTGATAATCTTGTCCTCCACGTCCGTCACGTTCTGGACGAAAGTCACCTCGTATCCCCGGCTCCTCAGATACCGCGCCACCACATCCCAGAACAGCGGCGCCCGTACGTTTCCAATGTGGATGTGGTTGTAGACCGTCGGGCCACAGACGTAGAGGCCGACCTTGCCGCCACCCCCGACCTCGACCCGCTCGCCGCTTAATGTGTCTCGAACCTTCACGCTCATGCCCTAAGGATAGCCTCTCTCGCCCGCTCTATCCGTCCCCGCGCTTCTTCGGTCCCGAGCACCGCGAAAAGGAGGGCCATCTCCGGTCCCCTGTTCCGGCCTGTCAGGGCCAACCGCAAGGGATGGAGAAGGTCCCTGGTCTTCAACCCATGATCTTTCGCCCACGCCCGCAACTCCCCAACGAAATCCCGGGCGTCTTCCACGCCCCCATCCAGACTCTGCCCCTCCAGGCTGGAAGCGACGTGCCCGAGAACCTCGGCGCTGGACTCAGGCAACTCCTCAACGAAGACGTCTGGATCCACCGGCCCGACAAGCTCCCTGAGCAGGCCCGGCGCGTCGGAGAGAACACGCATCTCTTCTTTCATGGCCTCGACCGCCACGATCTCTCTTCCCGCAGGCAACGGCTCGTCCAGGAAAGGTTCGATACGGCGGCGCAATTCCTCTGCCGGGAGACGCCGGATGTGCCTGGCATTCAGAGCGAGTAGACGGTCGGAATCAAAGGTAGCGGGGCTCGCGCCCAGACGAGACGGGTCCCACTCCCGCGAAAGCTCTGCCAGATTCTCGAAGTCATCCTTCCCCTCCCGGTGATTCCAGCCGAGGAGCGCCAGGTAGCTAACTACGGCATCGGGCAGGTAGCCTTCGTCTCTGTACTCGGCGACGCTTGCGGCGCCGTGACGCTTGGAGAGCTTCTTGCCGTCGGGGCCCAGGATCAGTCCGAGGTGAAGGAAGACCGGCTCATCTTCTCCGAGAGCCCGGTAGAGCAGCGCCTGGCGACCAGTGTTCGAGAGATGCTCCTCTCCCCGGATAACGTGCGTAATATCCATCTCCAGATCGTCCACGACCACCGCGAAATTGTACGAGGGGCTTCCGTCGGACTTCTGGATCACGAAATCTTTCACCCTGGAGAACGACACATCTCCGCGCAACTCGTCTTGGAAACTCCCGTTACGTTCCGGCGGCCGGAAATACAGCGCCTGTCGTCCATCCTCGTCTTCGGCCTCGTAAGTCAGGTTCCTCTCCGAGAGACTCTGCTTAGCTCTTGCGTAGAGTTCTCCGCGTTCGCTCTGGCGGTACGGCCCCTTGTCGAAGCGAAGGCCGAGCCATGCGAGATCTTCGAGTTGCGACTGCTCGAACTTTGACGTGCTGCGGGTGCGGTCGGTGTCCTCGACGCGGAGTATTACCTCCCCGCCGTGGTATCGGGCGAAAAGGTAGTTGAAGAGCACGGTGCGGGCGCCGCCGAGGTGGAGCATTCCGGTCGGGCTCGGTGCGAAGCGCGTCCGAACCTCAGCCGCCACCTCGGCCCTCCAGCAAACACACAGCCTGGGCCGCTATCCCTTCGCCCCTGCCGGTGAAGCCGAGCTTCTCGCTGGTCGTGCCGCGCACGGAGACCTGCGAGGATTCGACGTCGAGGGCTTCTGAGAGGTTGCGGCGCATGGCGTCGCGGTGGTCCCGGATCTTGGGCCGCTCGCAGATCACCACCGCGTCCACGTTGACCACGGACCAGTCTTCCTCCACCAGCGTCCGTATCAGCCTGAGGAGCTCGATGGAGTTCGCATCCTTGAACCGCTCGTCGGTGTCAGGGAAGTAGTGGCCGATATCTTCTAGCCCGGCCGCGCCGAGCATCGCGTCGGTGACGGCGTGGGACAGCACATCGGCGTCCGAGTGCCCGGTGAGGCCACGTTCGTGAGGTATTTCGACGCCGCCGAGGAGGAGGCGCCGTCCCTCATCCGCCCCGGCGAAGGCGTGTACGTCCACGCCAAGCCCGATCCTAAAACTCAGTTTCGCACCCCGCTGCTTGCCGTTCGATACGCGTCGCTGCGAGCGCCGGACCGGGCAAGCAGGATGGCTTCGGCCAGGACCAAATCTTCCGGCGAGGTCAGCTTGATGTTGGTCTTCTCCCCCTCCACCAGCGCCACGCGTCCCCCGCTTCGCTCCACCAGCGAAGCGTCGTCGGTGGCTGCGAGTATCTCCTCTTCGGGAGCGGAGTAGATCTCTCGCAGCAGGCTGAGCCTGAACGCCTGCGGCGTCTGAACGGCGTGGAGCCGGCTGCGGTCCAGGGTCTCATGAACGATGCCATCGTGAGCGATTTTGATGGTGTCAGAGACGGGAAGGGCGGGGACGACGCCATCGGCGTCTTCGGCCGCCGCGACTACGCGCCCCACAAGGTCCGGCGTCACCAGGCAGCGAGAGCCGTCGTGGATTAGGACGAGCGTCTCGGGATCTTCACCGCACAAGGCGAGTCCATTTCTGGTGGAGAGGGGTCGGTGCGGACCAGGAGCAGCGCATCCGGCGTACTTTTCGACTCCGGCCTCCAGGGCAAGACTCTCGACGCGCTCTCGGTCGCCGACGGCGTAGATGCTGGATATCTCTGGAGACTCCTCGAAGGCGCGGAGGGTGTAGTAGAGGGCGGGGCGCCCGAGGAGGTCTATGAACTGTTTGGGACGGCCCATCCGGCTGCCGACCCCTCCGGCGAGGACAAGTGCAACTGCGGAAACGGCTATGTGGCGTCCTCCGATATGCCCTCGCGCAGGACTTCCTCTACGTGTTTCTCGGCTTCCCTGACCTCGATGCCGCGAACCAGCGCGATCTCGGAGATCAGGATACGGCGCGCCTTCATCAGCATGTTGCGTTCCCCGGTCGAGAGGTTGTGCTCGCCGCCGTAAGACGAAAGGTTCCTCACCACCTCGGCGACCTGTGAGATCTCGCCGTCCCGGATCTTGGCCTGGTTGAACTTGAGCCGCTGATTCCAGTTCTGGGGCATCTCGGTTGCCTCACCCTTGAGCACGGAGAGTGCGGCCTCGACGCTATCCTCGTCCGCGCAGGCCCGGAGGCCGCTTTCACCGTCGGCCGGGATGCTCAGGGTGAGCTCGGCGTCGGGGATGTAGACCACGTAGTAACGGCGCTCCTCCCCGAGGATGGTCTTCTCCTCGACACCGGATACGCACCCGGCGCCGTGGTTCGGGTAGACGACGAAGTCTCCCTCGCTGAAGACTTCGCCGGACGTTTTCGTCACGCTGTTCTCGGACATTTTTTCCTCCGATTTGCTCATCGCTAGAGAACCTCGTTCGAGGTTTCGAGGCCCCTTTGACGTTCGAGGCCGCGGTGGATCGCGCGCGCCCGGGCCTGCCCCACGCCCTCGATCTCGTCGAGTTCCTCCTCGGTGGCGGTGAGGAGATCCTGCAGAGAACCGAACTCCGAGATCAGGCGTTCCGCCACCCGCCGCGGGAGTCGCGGCACCCGCTCCAGTTGCCTGTATCCCCGCGGCCTGACGAGCACTTCCTCCGTCTGCCCGACGGAACCATATCCGAGGAGCTGCGTGATCTCGACTGGTTCGGAGAGCTGCTCTGAGGTGAAGGCGTGGAGATCCGCCCGTACCTCGCGTGGGTCAACGCCCTCGTCCACGTAGTCCCTGAGGAGCGCGTCGTACTGGTCGGGGACGTTGTGGAAGGCCTGTTCGAGTTGCATCTCGATCAGGCGTCCCTCGCTGCCGAGCTCGCGCACGTAAGCCTCTATCTCGTCGGCGATGCGCGCCGAGTACTCGAAGGTCGAGATGGCATTGACTACCTCTCGGAGCGTCACGGCCCCATCGTACTCGTGGACCGTGAGGTTGCGCGCCTCCCCCGTGAGCCGCACCGTGAACTTCTCCAGCGTCGCCAGGGCCGAATTGGCTTTCGAGAGCACCACTCCGATGTCCTCGAGCACGTGCGGCCCGTACGGACCCTGATACAGGCTCACCACCCGGCGGCGCTCGGAGACCACGATCACGAGGTCCCCCGTCTGCCGGGCGACACGATGGCCCGCCATGTGGCGCGTGCCCGTCTCCTCCGACTCGAGGGTGGCATCCGGGGTGAGATAGACGTTGGCGTAGTGGATCACGGAGAGATCAGGAGAGACGACTATGGCCCCGTCCATCTTCGCCAGCTCGTACAGGCGCATCGGGGTAAACTCGAGACCGATCTTCATCCCTCCGGACACAAGGTTCATCCGTTCGAGCTTGTATGGATTGGCCACCACGACCAGCGCCCCGTTGCTCGCCCGGATGATGTTGTCTATGCCATCCCGCAGATCCGTGCCCGGTGCGACCATCTCAAGGGCTTCAGCGAGCTCCGCCGGAAGATTGCGGCGCGGGCTCACAGGAGCGCCACCGCGACCGCTTCCTCCAGCGTGCTCACCTCGATCAAACTACTCTCCTTGACCCGTCCGTTTTTGCCTCGCGATACGCCTTTCGAGGTACTGCCAGAGGCGCTCTCTGGCTTTATTATACGCGCGAAACCCATCTTGAGCAGTTCGGAGACCCGCCGCGGAGCACCGGAGACGAACCGCAGATCTCCCGTGAGACCCACCTCCCCGAAACACGCGGTCCCCGTTCCCACCGGCAAATCGCGCAGCGCCGAGGCGATGGCGAGCGCCACCCCGAGGTCCGCCGCCGGTTCCTCGACCCTGACCCCGCCCGTCACGTTCACGTACACGTCGTGATCGTGGAGCGAGAGCCCGGCCCGGCGGGTGAGCACGGCGCACAGCATGTTCACCCGGCCCGTATCTACGCCGTTGGCGACCCTTCTTGGCACCGCGAGCGGGCTCGGGGCGACGAGGCTCTCTATCTCCACGAGCATCGGGCGCGTTCCTTCGAGGAGGCACACCGTCGCAACGCCCGGCGGCGTCTTGCCCTCGCGGCGAGAAAGGAAGAACGCCGACGGGTCCTCGACCTCAGCCATCCCGGTGCCCGTCATCTCGAAGACCCCGACCTCGTTGGTCGAGCCGAAGCGGTTCTTGAGCGCCCGCAGGACGCGGAAGCTCTGAAACCGGTCTCCCTCGAACTGGAGGACCGTGTCCACCATGTGCTCCAGTACGCGCGGGCCGGCGATGGATCCATCCTTGGTGACATGCCCGACGAGGACCATCGAGATCCCCTCACTCTTCGCCAGCCTCATAAGGCGCGCTGCGCACTCGCGCACCTGCCCCACTCCTCCCGGTGCGCCCGAGAGTTCCGGCGAGTAGAGCGTCTGGATAGAATCAACGACGACGACCTGCGGACGCTCCTCGACGATCGTAGCTTCGATCACATCGAGGTCCGTCTCCGAGAGCACCCGGAAACCCTTCCCCTCCACCCCGAGCCTCCGGGCCGAAAGCGCGACCTGCCGAGGCGACTCCTCGCCCGAGACCATCAGGCACCCTTCTCCAAGGTGGCCCATCACCTGAAGGAGCAGCGTGCTCTTCCCCACCCCAGGCTCCCCGCCGACCAGCACCATCGAGCCAGGTACGATCCCACCTCCAAGCACCCGGTCGAGCTCCGAGATCCCCGTGCCCGTCCGGCCCTCGCTCTCGGCGGGCGGGACCTCGTCCAGCGACATCGTGCGCCCGCTGGCGGGCCCACCAGCCCGCTTCGTCCGCGTCGCCCGCTCCGCGAAGCCCACGGCCTTCTTGCTCTCTCGCGCCTCTTCGGCGAAAGTGCTCCACTCCCCGCAGTCCGGGCAGCGTCCGAGCCACTTCGGCGCCTCGTGACCGCAATTCGAGCAGACGTAAAGCGTTCTGGTAGCCATACGCTAATTGTACGGTATAGAAGCAAAAAACCGGGACGCCTCTCGGCGCCCCGGCTCTCGTTGATTCGCTGTACGGCAGACTTAGGTTTGCTCGGCCTTGACGACCTCCTTGGGCTGGGTGACAAGGATGTCCACGATGGACTCGTCCTCGTTCACGTCGTCGGAGGTCTTGTCGTTGGGCTCGATTATGACCTTCGACCCCGTGGGGATGTCGCCGCGCAGGATCATCTCGCTCATCGGGTC
>JACCTS010000530.1 GCA_013812245.1 Rubrobacter sp. | reverse complement strand
ATATGCAAGGCCGCCTGCAAGGGAAACGCCTCACCGCGGAGCATTTCCTGGATGAGGTTGTCGAGCACGACGCCGAGGGCTGCAACTACCTGCTCGCCGTGGACGTGGAGATGAACACCGTCGAGGGGTTCACGATGTCATCGTGGGAGCGCGGCTACGGTGACTTCGTCTTTAAGCCGGACATGGATACCCTACGCCGAGTTCCCTGGCAGGAAGGAACTGCGATGGTGACGTGCGACCTCGTCTGGGAGGACGGCTCCCCGGTCGCCGCCTCGCCGCGGCAGGTCCTCAAGCGCCAGCTCGAACGCCTCTCGGAGCATGGCCTCGAAGCCTTCGTCGGCACGGAGCTGGAGTTCCTCGTGTTCCGCGACTCCTACGAGGAGGCGTGGCGGAAGGGCTACAAAGACCTCGATCCCGCCAACTACTACAACGTGGACTACTCGCTGCTTGGGACGGCCCGTGTCGAGCCGCTGCTAAGGCGTATCAGGAACTCCATGGCGGCAGCGGGGCTCGCGGTCGAGGATGCGAAGGGCGAGTGCAACTTCGGGCAGCACGAGATCAACTTCCGCTTCGACCGGGCTCTCGCCACCGCCGACGGCCACTCTATCTACAAGAACGGCGCCAAGGAGATCGCCGCCCAGGAAGGCTGCGCCATCTCCTTCATGCCCAAGTTCGACGACCGCGAGGGCAACTCCTGCCACATCCACCTCTCCCTGCGCGGGGAGGACGGGAACGCCGTCTTCGCCGACGGCCACGGCTTCTCCCGGACTTTCGAGCACTTCCTGGCCGGCCAGCTAGCCTGCCTGCGGGAGTTCACCATGCTCTTCGCGCCGAACATCAACTCCTACAAGCGGTACGCGAAGGGCTCGTTCGCCCCGACGGCCATCGCCTGGGGCCGGGATAACCGCACCTGTTCCCTGCGCGTCGTCGGCCACGGCCCGTCCTTGCGGGTAGAGAACCGCCTCGCCGGCGGGGACGTGAACCCGTACCTGGCGATAGCTGCCATGATCTCCGCCGGCCTGCACGGCATCGAGAACGAGCTTTCCCCGGAGGACGAACTCGACGGCAACGCCTACGAATCGGACAAACCCCACGTACCCACGAGCCTCGGCGCTGCGCGGGAGCTTTTCGTCGGGAGCGAGGCGGCCCGGACAGCGTTCGGAACCGAAGTCGTCGAACACTACCTGAACGCGGCGCGGGTGGAGATAGAAGCCTTCGAGGCCGCCGTCACCGACTGGGAACGCTACCGGACCTTCGAGCGCCTGTGAGCAGCCCTGGAAAGCGACCGACCATCGGCGTCACGGCAGCAACGGAGACCGTGAGTTACGGCGCCTGGCAGGAGATACAGGCGATTATCAGCCCGGCGAGCTACGTGAGGGCCGTGCAACGCGCCAGGGGAAGGCCGATCTTGCTCCCACCAGACCTGGAGGACACGGAGGATCCTGACGGTGTCCTGGATCTTCTCGACGCCCTGATCGTCACCGGTGGGGCCGGAGACCTCGACCCCGCCTTGTACGGACAGGAGCCGCACCTGCGGACCGGGCCCGTGCAGGAGGAGCGGGACGCCTACGAGCTTGCTTTGGTGCGCGCCGCCATCAGACGAAGGATGCCACTTCTCGGTATCTGCCGTGGGATGCAGGTTCTGAACGTCGCCTACGGCGGCGGCATCGAGCAGCATCTCCCTGATGTGGTCGGTCACGAGCAACATCGCCACACGCCGGGCACCTTCTCCGACCACGAGGTGGACCTGGAGCCGGACTCCATCGCCGCCCAGGCCGTGGGCTCCGAACGCACGCCGGTCAAGTCGCACCACCATCAGGGTGTGCGGGAGATAGGCGGTGGCCTCACCGCGACCGGGTGGTCGGGCGACGGCGCGGTCGAGGCCATAGAAGACCCCGCGTGCCCGTTTGTGCTCGGTGTACTCTGGCACCCCGAGGAAGACGAGAAAAGCCGTATCATCGAGACCCTGATTTCGGAGGTTTCCTAGATTGCTCGAAGTGTTGAACCCGGCCACGGGCGAGGTAGTGGAGCGGATCGAACCCGCCAATGCCCGAGACGCGGACGCCGCCATCGCCCGCGCGAAAGAAGCGTTTCCGAAATGGAGGGCGGTCGAGCCCGCCGACCGCGCGCGCCTGCTGCGCCGCCTCGCCAACGCCCTGGATGCCGAGAAGGAGAGCCTGGCGCAACTGGAGTCGAGGAACACCGGCAAGCCCATTGGGGATTCGCGGGGCGAGATGGGGATGGTGGCGGAGACCTTCCACTACTATGCCGGGATGCCGGAGCGATTGCTCGGAGACACCATCCCCGTCTCCGGCGGCGTGGACGTGACGTTCCGCGAGCCGCTCGGGGTGGTCGGCCTGATCGTCCCCTGGAACTTCCCGCTCACCATCGCGAGCTGGAAGATGGCACCCGCACTCGCCGCCGGGAATACGCTGGTGCTGAAGCCAGCCGAACTGACCCCTTTGACGGCGCTGGAGTTCGGGCGCATCGCGCTGGAAGCCGGTATCCCGGAGGGCGTCGTGAACGTGTGCGTGGGGCCTGGAAGCGAGGTCGGGCGCCGGATCGTCGAGCACCCTGACGTGGCGAAGGTCGCCTTCACCGGCTCGACGGCGGTGGGACGTGGGATCATGGCGGGCGCCGCCGACACTATAAAGCGTGTCACCCTGGAGCTCGGCGGCAAGTCTGCCAACGTGGTCTTCGCCGACGCCGACCTGGAGAAAGCCGCCGCGTCCGCGCCTGTCGCCGTCTTCGGCAACGCCGGGCAGGATTGCTGCGCCCGCTCGCGCATCCTCGTCGAGCGGAGCATCTTCGACGACTTCCTCTCCCTGATGCAGCCGGTGGTCGAGAACCTTCGGGTCGGAGACCAGTTCGACGAGGCTACCGAGATGGGGCCGCTCATCTCTGCGGATCATCGAGAGAAGGTGGCCGCTTACGTCCCGGAGGACGCGCCGGTGGCGATCCGGGGCAAGGCCCCAGAAGGGAACGGATTCTGGTATCCACCCACGGTACTGGCCCCGGTCAGCAACGACGACCGGGCGGCGAGGGAGGAGATCTTCGGTCCCGTCGTGGCTGTTATACCGTTCGACGATGAAGAGGACGCCATCCGGCAGGCCAACGACACGGTCTACGGCCTCTCCGGCTCCATCTGGACGGAGAACGGTGCGAAGGCCCTGCGTGTCGCCCGCCGCATCGAGACGGGCGTGATCTCCATAAACTCCAACACCTCCGTCCGCGTCGCGACACCCTTCGGCGGTATGAAGCAGTCTGGCGTCGGCCGCGAGCTGGGACCGCACGCCCTCGACGCGTACACCGAGGTCAAGAACGTCTACATCTCCACGGAGGGCTGACATGCCAGGACGCCTGGAAGGAAAGGTCGCGGTCATCACCGGCGCCGCCAGCGGCATCGGGCGCGAGACTGCGAAACGCTTCGCCGAAGAGGGCTCGAAGGTCTGTATCGCGGACCTCGCCGAAGAACCGGGCAGGGAAGCCGCCGCCGAGATAGACGGCCTCTACGTCCACGCCGACGTCACCGACCCGGAAGACGTTCAGCGCACGTACCGGGAGGCGGCGGAAGCTTTCGGTGGCATAGACGTGCTCTTCAACAACGCCGGCATCTCCCCGCCAGACGACGACTCCATCCTCGAAACGGAGATGGAAGCCTGGGATCGGGTACAGGACGTGAACCTCAAGAGCGTCTATCTTTGCTGCAAATACGGCATCCCGCACCTGCTGGAGCGCGGCGGTGGATCGATCATAAACACGGCGTCGTTCGTCGCGGTGATGGGCGCCGCCACCAGCCAGGTCTCATACACCGCCTCGAAAGGCGGCGTTCTCGCCATGAGCCGCGAGATCGGCGTGCAGTTCGCCCGGCAGGGAGTACGGGTCAACGCCCTGTGCCCCGGCCCGGTAAACACGCCGCTGCTGCAAGAGCTGTTCGCCAAAGACCCCGAAAAAGCCCAGCGCAGGCTCGTACACCTGCCGATGGGCCGGTTCGCGGAGGCCGTCGAGATCGCCAACGCCGCCCTCTTCCTGGCCTCCGACGAGTCATCCTACGTCAACGCCT
>JACCTS010000462.1 GCA_013812245.1 Rubrobacter sp. | reverse complement strand
ACACCGGCAATGAGCAGTGGAACGACGTGGAGGTGCCGAGCGGCGACCTCTACGAGTGGAACCCGGAATCAACGTACATCCAGGAGCCCGCGTTCTTCAAGGACCTCTCGCCCGAGCCCGAGGATCTGGAGGACATTTCCGGGGCGCGGGTGCTGGTGAAGGTCGGCGACTCGGTGACGACGGACCACATCTCACCGGCGGGCGCCATACCATCGAAGATGCCCGCCGGGAAGTACCTGATCGAGAAGGGAGTGGACCCGCGCAACTTCAACTCCTTCGGCTCTCGGCGCGGCAACCACGAGGTCATGGTGCGCGGCACGTTCGGCAACATCCGGCTGCGCAACCAGCTCGTGGAGAAGGAGGGCGGCTACACCGTTCACTTCCCTGACGGCGAGGAGACAACGATCTACGAGGCGAGCTTGCAGTACGCCGATGAGGGCGTGCCGCTCATGGTGCTCGCGGGCAAGGAGTACGGTTCCGGCTCCTCGCGTGACTGGGCGGCGAAGGGCTCGTTCCTGCTCGGGGTGCGGGCCGTGGTCGCCGAGAGCTTCGAGCGCATCCACCGTTCCAACCTCATCGGGATGGGCGTCCTGCCCCTCCAGTTCGCCGACGGCGAGAGCGCCGACTCCCTCGGCTTAACCGGCGCGGAGTCTTTTGGCATCGGCGGCCTTGCAGACCTGGAACCGGGCAAGGAGCTGACCGTGAAGGCGACGTCCAACGACGGCGACGAGCAGGAGTTCGAGGTGAAGGCGCGAGTGGACTCGCCCGTCGAGGTCGAGTACCTGAGGAACGGAGGCATCCTCCAGACCGTGCTCCGGCAACTCTTGAAGGAGGATGAGTAGGGGAGAAGGCCCGTGCCTGAAAAGGTCCTCGTCACCCGTGAAATTCCCGATGCTGGTCTCCGCGTCCTCGAACCCTTCGACGTAACTGTCCTGCACGAGCGCCCGCCGGAGCGTGGCGAGTTGCTTGAGGCCGTCCGCGGCGTCTCCGGCATCCTCTCCACCGCGACGGAGAAGGTGGATAGCGAGGTCATGGATACTGCGGGGGAGAGCCTGAAGGTCGTCGCCAATATGGCCGTCGGCTACGACAACGTGGAGGTGGAGGCGGCCGAGGAACGGGACGTTCTCGTCACAAACACGCCGGGGGTGCTGGATGAGACGACCGCCGACGTGGCCTTCATGCTGCTGCTCGCGGCTGCCCGGAGGCTCGGTGAAGGCGAGCGCCTGCTGCGCGCCGGGCGGTGGGAGTGGTGGGGGCCGAAGCAACTCATGGGCCAGGACGTGTGGGGCAAGAAGCTCGGTATCGTGGGGTTCGGCAGGATCGGGCAGTCCGTCGCCCGCCGCGCCAGAGGCTTCGGCATGGAGATCCTCTACCATAATCGCTCCCGCAAACCGGAGGCCGAAGCGGAGTTCGGCGCCCGCCGCATGGACCTCGAAGGTCTGCTGGAGACGGCGGACTTTATCTCCATCCACACCCCGCTGACGGACGAGACGCACCACCTGATCGGCGTCCCTGAGCTGGAGAAGATGAAGCCTGAGGCCGTCCTCGTAAATACCTCACGCGGCCCGGTCGTGGACGAAGCGGCCCTGGCCGACGCGCTCGCCAAAAAACGTATCTTCGCCGCCGGCCTCGATGTGTACGAGAACGAGCCGGAGGTCGACCCGAAGCTCCTCGAACTGGAGAACGTGGTGCTAGCGCCCCACATCGGCAGCGCCTCCGTGGAGACTCGCGAAAGGATGGCGGTTCTCGCGGCGGAGAACATAGCTGCGGTCCTCTCTGGTGACGAGCCGAAGACGCCGGTTGGTGGCTAGCAGCCTGGGATGATGGCCACGGATCGGATGTCGGATTTCCCGCGAGCAAGGTTCGCGAGTCTAAGATCGGCTCCATCACCCACATCTTGATCGTCGAACAGACCGAAAGGAACCAGTTTTGCCAGAGAACCGCGTCGCAATCGTCACCGGAGCAGCCCGTGGTATCGGACGCCGCGTCGCCCTCGTTCTGGCCGAAGAAGGATACCGGATAGTCGCCAACGACCTCACCGCACCGGATGAGACGCTAGAAGAACTGAGATCCGCTGGAGCGGAGGCTATCTCCCTCCCCGGCGATGTCTCGGATGAGGCGGCCGTGCGCGGCATGGTCGAGAGGTTGATGGACGAGTTCGGGCGGGCAGATGTGTTAGTGAACAACGCAGGCATCAGCCGCATCGTGCCAGCCGAGGAGACGACGCTCGACGACTGGAACCGGACGCTCGCCGTGAACCTGACCGGACCTTTTCTGACGTGCCGCGAGTTCGGCAGGGTGATGCTGGAGCGAGGCACGGGGAGCATCGTGAACATCGCTTCCGTCGCGGGGCTTCTCGGCGTCGGGGACCGGGCTGCGTACAATGCGAGCAAGCACGGCCTCGTCGGGCTGACCCGCACCCTCGCGGCCGAGTGGGGCGGGCGCGGCGTCCGGGTGAACGCGGTCTGTCCGGGCTGGGTGAAGACGGAGATGGACGAGGAGGACCAGGCGGGCGGCGGCTACACGGACGCAGACATCGAGGGCCGCGTCCCGATGGGCCGCTTCGCCACCCCGGAGGACATCGCCCGGGCCGTCGCCTTCCTGGCCGACCCGGAATGGAGCGGCTTCGTCAACGGGCACACGCTCTCCGTGGACGGCGGCTGGTTCGCGGATGGAAGCTGGGAGAGCCTGCGCCGAAGCAAGCAGGGAACCTAACAGGTCTCGTTACGCGCCATAAGAGGTGTTCTTTCTCTCCATGAAGATGCCGGGTCGCTGCAGCTCTGTGAAACCATACTCTCGGTAGAGCCCTTGGGCGTCGCGGGTGGCGAGCATCCACCGTCTCAAATTTCGTAGCTCGGGGTGGGAGAGGACGATTTCCATCAGCCACTTCCTCAGGCCGCGTCTGCGGTGCGCCTGCAAGATGAACACGTCGGCGAGGTAGGCGAAGGTCGCACGATCCGTCACCACCCGTGCAAAGCCGACCTGCTCTTCGCCCCGGTACACACCGAATGCGAGCGAGCCCTCCACCGAGCGCCGCACGATCTCTTTGGGAATGCTCGCCGCCCAGTACGAGCCTTTCAAAAAACCGTGGACGACATTGAGGTCCAGCCGGTCCTTGTCCGTACTGACGACGTACTCCCCACGGCGCCACTCCCGAAATGCCGGGCTCATCGCGCGGGACGCACGAAGACCCGGCGAGCCGCCGGACTCCCGAGGGAGTGGGTCTCTCCCTCCTCGTCCTCGACGGTGATCACACCGTCCAGCCCGCGGACCTCTTTCACGGTCAGCGTCCGTCCCGGCACGAGGCCGCGCTCTCCGAGGTACTCCAGCATCGAATCATCGTCGCCAACCTTGTAGATGCGGACTCGCCGGCCGGCTCCGGCGTCGTTCAGCGGAAACGAATCGTCCGGTTCCAGAGTGCCGTCCACGGACGGAATGGGGGCGCCGTGCGGGTCGTGGCCGGGATGCCCCAGGAACTCCGCCAGCCGCTCGGTGAACTCGTCGGAGACCGTGTGCTCCAGCCGCTCGGCCTCCTCATGCACGTCGCGCCAGGAATAACCGAGATGCTCCAGCAGGAAAGTCTCGATCAAACGGTGCCGCCGCACCAGCCGCAACGCTTCGATCCGGCCCCTCTCCGTCAGCGAAGCTCCCCGGTAGCGTTCGTACCTGACCAGCCCCATCTCCTGCAACCGCACCAGCATGTTGGTTACGGAGGCCGGCGCTACCGAAAGCGTCTGCGAGATCTCCTTGGTCGACGCAGCGGCCGTCTCGCTGCTTGTCCAGATCGCCTTCAAGTAATCGCCTATCGAAGAAGAGAGGGGCCGTGCCGGTGCGGGATTGATCATCGCCGGATGGATCTTAGCACAGAGACGATGCATGGGCCCCTAGTTCAAGGATCTGATGTGCGCCCGGGACATCTGCGCCGCGTTGGATAACTGCGCCAGGCTCGCCGAAAGTAATGCCGCGTCCGCCGCATGCTTGGGGTAGCTCTCCCCGCTCCGCGCCTTCTTAC
>JACCTS010000452.1 GCA_013812245.1 Rubrobacter sp. | reverse complement strand
GGCGCGATGGTCGGTATGATCATCGCCGGGGCGGACCCGCTGGAGGCCGTGAGGTTGCAGATCGTGGTGCTCTACATGCTCCTCGGCAGCGTCTCCATCGCGGCCATCCTGGTCGGGCTCCTCTCCTACCGCTCCTTTTTCACCCGGCGCCACCAGCTACGCACCACCGCGCCCGGGAAATAGAACACCGTCACATGCTTTGACCGACTTGCAGGACCTCCAGGTCCGTTGACGCTGGTCCGACGATGCCTTAAGGTGCCCCGTGTAGCAACGGTTTTTGGGGAAGAGACCCGGGACCGCTCGTTGGTTCCGGATTACGTGGGAGGGGTTGTGGAACGACTGGGTGGGGAACACGAGGGACAGACTTCATCAATCCGCCAGGTGGTGCTCGCGAGCTTTATCGGGACCGCGATCGAGTGGTACGACTTCTTCCTGTACGGTACGGCGGCGGCGCTGGTCTTCCCCGCGCTGTTCTTCCCGGAGCAGACGCCTCTGCAGGGAACCTTGCTCGCCTTCTCCACGTATGCGGTTGGTTTTGCGGCGCGGCCTCTCGGTGGGATCGTGTTCGGGCACTACGGGGACAGGATCGGGCGCAAGACCATGCTGATTTTGTCGCTACTGATCATGGGCATCGCAACGGCCCTGATCGGGCTGCTCCCGACCTTCGAGAGCATCGGCGTGCTGGCACCGATTCTGCTCGTCGTGTTGCGCTTCGCCCAGGGGATTGGGGTTGGCGGGGAGTGGGGCGGGGCGGTTTTGATGGCCGTCGAGCACTCTCCGGAGGGCCGGCGGGGCTTCTACGGGAGCTGGCCGCAGATGGGGGTGCCTGCGGGGCTCCTGCTCGCCAACGTGGTATTCCTCATCACCTCTTCGACCCTGCCGGAGTCCTGGGGCTGGCGGGTACCGTTTCTGTTCAGCTTCGTACTGGTCGGCGTCGGACTCTTCATCCGGCTCAGGATCCTGGAGACCCCGGCTTTCACGCAGGTCAAGGAGAGCGGCACTCAGGCCGACATGCCGATCATCGACGTGCTTCGCACCTACCCGAAGAACGTGCTCCTGGCAATGGGAATGCGCGTCGCCGAGAACGGAACGTTCTACATACTCACCGCGTTCGTGCTCACGTACGTGGTGGAGGAACTCAAGCTGGAGCAGAACACGGGCCTGACCGGCGTCATTATCGCCTCGGTGATCGGGCTCTTTACCATCCCGCTTTTCGGGGCGCTCTCGGACCGGGTGGGCCGGCGGCCCCTGTACATGTTCGGCGCCGTCTTCTCCTTACTGTTCGCCTTCCCGTTCTTCTGGCTGTTGAATACTGGCGTAGCGCCCCTGATCTGGCTGGCCATCATCCTCGGCGTGAACCTGGGCCATGACTCGATGTACGGCCCCCAGGCTGCCTACTTCTCCGAGCTTTTCGGAACCAGGGTGCGTTATTCCGGGGCTTCCCTCGGCTACCAGCTCGCCTCGGTCTTCGCGGGAGGTTTCGCCCCGCTCATCTCGGTGGCGCTGCTGGCGAGCCTCGGATACGGGGCGGTCGCGGTCTACATGGCCGTCATGGCGCTCATAACGGTGGTCTCGGTGTTCCTGGCAGAGGAGACTTACCAGGGCGACTTCTCCGAGACCCAGGACGCCGAACGAAGGCTCATCTCCGAGAGTGCCGGAGAAGGCCCGGCGTAGCCCTCCTCCTGGCGGGTAGAAAGGAGCCCGTAACGGGAAACCAGGATCGGGGGCGGACGTGAGCGAGGCTTCTACCATGCCGGGAACGTCGGCGAACGTGGACCTGACCGGACGCGGCGCGCTGGTGACGGGGGCCGCGAGCGGCATCGGAAGGGCCTGCGCCGAGAGGTTGGCTCACGCCGGCGCCGCGGTCACCATGCTCGACCTCGACGGCGACGCCGCAAAGAAGATTGCGGATAGTATCGGCGGCAAAGCAATGCAGGTTGACCTCTCGGACTACGCGGCGCTCGACGCCCTGGAGTTCGAGGCAGACATCGTGGTGAACAACGCCGGGTTGCAGCACGTCGCCGCCGTGGAGGAGTTCCCGCCGGAACGGTTCTCCCAGATACTGCGGATCATGCTGGAGGCGCCCTTCCGGCTGGTGTAAAAGGCGCTGCCTGGGATGTACGAGAAAGGGTGGGGGAGAGTTATCAACATCTCTTCCGTGCACGGGTTGAGAGCCTCGCCGTACAAGCCCGCCTACGTGGCGGCCAAGCACGGACTCGAAGGTTTCTCCAAGACCGTCGCCCTGGAGGGCGGACCGAAGGGCGTCACCTCCAACTGCATCTGCCCGGCCTACGTGCGGACGCCGCTGGTGGAGAACCAGATCTCCGACCAGGCCCAAACGCACGGCGTCCCGGAAGAGGAAGTCATAGAGAAGATCATGCTGACCGAGACCGCCATCAAACGCCTGGTCGAGCCGGAAGAAGTCGCCGAGATGGCCGCTTTCCTGTGCTCGCCCGCCGCCTCGTTTATCAACGGCGCATCCCTTACCATGGACGGCGGATGGCCGGCCCGGTAACCCGGTAGAGACAGAGAGATGGTGAACGTATGACCGAGACCGCCGAGGGCAGGCTCCTCTGGGAACCCTCCGAGGAGATGAAGGAGAACAGCAACATCTCCCGCTACATGCGGTGGCTGGAGAGCGAGAGAGACCTCTCGTTCGGTTCGTACAACGAACTGTGGGAGTGGTCCGTTACGGACCTGGAGGGCTTCTGGTCCTCCGTATGGGACTACTGCGGGGTCGTGGCCTCCGAGCCCTATGACGAGGTGCTGGCGAAGCGCGAGATGCCTGGGGCGGAGTGGTTCCCCGGCACGGAGCTGAACTACGCCGAGCATATCTTCCTTCGGGCGCGGGAGGACGAGCCGGCGATCCTGCACAAATCCGAGATACGGGATCTATCCGAGGTGAGCTGGGCGGAACTGCGCGAGTCGGTCGCGGCGTTCGCGGCGGGCCTTCGGACGCTCGGGGTCGGGCGCGGCGACCGGGTCGTAGCTTATATCCCGAACGCACCAGAGGCTGTCATCGCCTTCCTGGCGGCGGCCTCCATCGGGGCCGTGTGGTCGAGTTGCTCCCCGGATTTTGGGGCTTTGAGCGTCGTGGATCGCTTCAGGCAGATAGAACCGAAGGTCCTCATCGCCGTGGACGGCTACCGCTACGGCGGCAAGGACCACGACCGCATGCAGACCGTGGCGGGTTTGCAAGAGGAGATCCCGACGCTGGAGCACACCGTCGTCGTGCCGTACCTGAACGACGAGCCGGACACGGGCGGCCTCGAAAACGCCGTACTGTGGGGCGATCTGCTGGACGGGCACCGGGGTACGGAACTCCAGTTCGAGCGGGTGCCGTTCGACCATCCGCTGTGGGTGCTGTATTCGTCCGGGACTACGGGGCTGCCAAAGGCCATCGTGCAGGGGCAGGGCGGCATACTGCTGGAGCATCTGAAGAAGGCTGACCTCCACATAGACCTCGGCCCCGGCGACCGCTTCTTCTGGTTCACGACGACGGGCTGGATGATGTGGAACATGCTCGTCGGCGGCCTGCTCTCCGGCGCGACCGCGATCCTCTACGACGGCAACCCCGGCTATCCCGACATGAACGCCCTGTGGTCCTTCGCCGAAGAGACGGGCATGACCTGTTTCGGGACCAGCGCCAGCTACATCACAGCCTGCATGAACGCCGGCATAGAGCCTGGCAAGAACCACGATCTCTCGACCCTCAAGAGCATGGGCTCAACCGGTTCGCCGCTCCCGCCGGAGGGCTTCGAGTGGGCCTACGAACACGCCAAGAAAGACCTCTGGCTCTTCTCCACCAGCGGCGGCACCGACCTGTGTACCGCCTTCGTCGGGGGTGTCCCGCTGTTGCCGGTGCGATCCGGGGAGCTTCAGGCTCGCTCGCTCGGGGCTAAGGTCGAGGCGTTCGGCGAGGATGGTAACTCCCTCACGGATGAGGTTGGAGAGCTCGTCATCACCGAGCCCATGCCTTCCATGCCGCTGTACCTGTGGGGGGACGAGGGCGGCGAAAAGTATCGCGACAGCTACTTCGACAAGTACCCTGGCGTGTGGCGGCATGGAGATTGGATCAAGGTGAAGCCTTACGGCGGGTGTGTGATCTACGGCCGCTCCGACTCGACCATAAACCGTGGCGGCGTCAGGATGGGGACGGCAGAGATCTACTCCGCCGTCGAGAAGGTCGAGGAGGTCGCCGATAGCCTCGTGGTAGATATCCCGAGGTCCAGCGGCAACTCCTTCATGCCACTCTTCGTCGTTCTCGAAGAAGGGGTGGAATTGAACGACGACCTGAAGGGCAGGATCAAGTCGAGCATCAAGGAGAACGCCTCGCCGCGCCACGTCCCGAACGAGATACTGGCCGTCCCCGACATACCGCGCACCCTCAACGGCAAGAAGTTAGAGGTTCCGGTCAAGAAGATCCTGTCAGGCACCGCGCCGGAAGACGCCGCCAGCCGCGATTCCCTCTCCAACCCCGAATCCCTCGACCGCTTCGCTGAGCTGGCCGAAAAGCTCGGGTAGAAGGGCGACCGCCGATCGTCGTTTGACCGGGTTGCCTGGTTCTTCTAACCTGATACCAGGGAAATATACGGAAGCGAGGATGGGAGACGGGTTGTGGAGGGATTCGGTGGGAAGACCGGGGGGAGACGGCTTCGATCCGGCGGGTGGGGTTATAAAGATCGAAGGAAAAGGAGGCGCCTGTAAAGCTCGGGTCCTGGGGTGATGCCGTGGCTGGGGTGCTGAGAGAGGCCCGCCGGGGTGTGAGCCCAGTGGCGGAGGGAGGCAGGGGTGAGAACCGTCTCCCCGGAGGTGAACCCCGGAACGTAGTAACCAGCGTCTCTTTTGAGTATCTTCACGCCCTCGCTTAACGGGCGAGGGACATGCCTGCGTTCGAAGAAAGGGAGAAACATGTACGAAACGGTTCTCTTTGAGAAAGAGAACGGCGTCGCCACCATCGCCCTGAACCGCCCGGACAGGCTCAACGCCTTCGACGGACAGTTGCACCGTGACCTCCACGCAGCCCTGGACGATGCGGCCACCGACGACGAAGTCAGGTGCGTCGTGTTGCGGGGCGAGGGAAGGGGGTTCTCGGCGGGAGCTGACCTGAGGGGAGAAGATCTCGTCCGTGAGGACGGTGAGCCGCCGGACCTGGGCGAGTATCTGCGCCGCACCTTCGCGCCTTCGATAGAG
Organism: Rubrobacter sp.; assembly: GCA_013812245.1. GTDB lineage: Bacteria > Actinomycetota > Rubrobacteria > Rubrobacterales > Rubrobacteraceae > JACDGB01. Next base: position 1,018 of record JACCTS010000452.1, on the reverse strand, counting down.
AAGATCGTCGTGATGGAGAAGCCGATCATCGCGTCGTTGCACGGCCCGGTGTATGGGGCCGGACTGGGGCTGGCGCTCGCCTGCGACCTGCGCCTCGCCGCCGAGAGCGCGAAGTTCTCTGTAGCGTTCGTGAAGATAGGGCTCATGCCTGACGCCGGGGTGACGTACCTGCTTCCCCGTGCGGTCGGCCTGGGAAGGGCGATGGAGATGAGCCTGCTCGGCGACGCCGTGGACGCCGAAGAGGCGTACCGCATCGGGCTCGTGAACCGGGTCGTCCCGGATGAGAAGCTGGGGGAAGAAACCGCCGCCCTCACAAACCGCCTGGCGAACATGCCGACGCGGGCGCTGTCCGAGACCCGCCGCGCCCTCCGCACGAGCTTCGACGGGGATCTGGAATCCGCGCTCGAGCGCGAAGCGGCGGGGCAGGCGATGCTCGGGCGTACCGCCGACCACGAGGAGGGCATCGCGGCGTTCTTCGAGAAGCGGAACCCCCGCTTCACAGGGCAGTAAGCTTTTGCGGAGATAAGCGGCTCCGCTGGGGATGGATCCGCGTGTCTCCGGGACCGCCGGTCTTGTGACCCATCCGGCCGCGCCCTCGGGCTCGTAACGCCCGAGCGAATCCGGCGCGGGCTCTGGGAGTCCGTCGGCTCCCGGGTTATCCTCACGCCCATAGCCCCCGTGTCGGGCGCATCGCAACGGAAGGAGTTCCGCGGAAGATGGATCACGATAACGAAGAGCTTCCGCCGGCCATCAGGCTCGCCACGGAAGGCGACGCCGGTGAGATCTCCGCCATCTACGCCCCGGTTGTGAGAGAAACGATCATCTCGTTCGAGACTGAACCTCCCTCCATGGACGAGATGCGCCAGCGCATCTCGAACACGCTGAAACATTTCCCCTGGCTGGTCTACGAGCGCTATGGAAGGGTGTCGGGCTATGCATACGCCGCCATGCACCGCTCGCGGGCCGCCTACCAGTGGTGTGCGGACGTGTCGGCCTACGTGCGCGAGGACGAACGCCG